>JBDTAD010000246.1:0-5242 GCA_039924815.1 Lacisediminihabitans sp. | reverse complement strand
TCGTGCTCACGGGCGTTGACGGTGCGAAGCAGCTTCTTGCTGCTGACGAGCGGTCCCGTCCGGGCTACATTCTCGATGACCTGCGTCAGTTGGACCAGCCGTATCCGGCGGTGCAGACCTCCGGGGGCGGGCGTGTTCAGGTTGGGTCAGCGGTCGTGCGGATGGTGGAGAACCGCGTGAGCCTGGAGAACGCGGGCGAGAAGATTGACCTGATTCGGGCCGCGACTGCCGCGATTTGGGCATCCGGCCTGGCAATCTACGGTCTCGATGTTGAGCCGAGCCTCCTCGACGCACTGGAGATTGCCCGATAGCTCGGGAAAAGTCAGCAGGGTCGTATCCTCGGAAGTAGTACAGCGCGAAGGGAGCTGGGTGTGGAGCAAGCAGGAACAGCGGCGAACGACGATGCGCCGGACGCCGATGCACTTCTTTCTCGCCTTCGCGTGATTGAGGATCAACCGCTCGACCAGCGTGCCGCCGCTTTTGCGCACGTTCACGATGAGCTGCAGGCTGTTCTCGAGGGTGGGAACGCGCCAGAGCGACATGCCTGAGGCCTCACCCGAGGACGCTGCGGGCCAGGGGGGTGATGCCACTCTTCGACTAGACACAGCGCTTGCCGAGCGCGGCATAGCTCGCTCGCGCACCCATGCAGCCAGACTGATCGCGGACGGAGTGGTGACGGTTGACGGCGTCACGGCGTTCAAAGCCTCGCTGCGTGTTCGTGACGCACAGATGATCGCGCTGACGGCATCCGATCACTACGTGGGTCGCGCCGCACACAAGCTGATCGGCGCGCTCGATACCTTCGGCATCGCGGTCTCCGGGCGGCACGCACTAGACGTCGGCGCTTCCACCGGAGGGTTCAGCCAGGTGCTGCTCGAGCGTGGCGTCGCGTCCGTGATCGCGCTCGATGTCGGTCACGACCAACTCGCTGCGGTAGTCGCTGCGGATGACCGGGTCACCGTGATCGAAGGCTTCAATGCCCGCGAGATGACGATGGTCTTGCTCCAAGAGGCCGCCGGACATCCCGTGAGCGCGGATCTCGTTGTGGCCGACCTGTCGTTCATCTCTCTGCGCATGGTGTTGCCCGCCGTGGTGGGCACGATTGGTCTCGATGCCGACTATGTTCTCCTGGTCAAACCACAATTCGAAGTCGGCAGAACGGGCATTCGCGAGGGCATTGTGCACGAGCCCGGGCTGAGAGCAGATGCCATCAGCGGAGTGTTGTGGACGGGCTGGGATCTGGGGCTCGGCACCGCTGGCGTCATGTCCTCACCAATCGCGGGAAACGCAGGAAACCTTGAATATCTGGTCTGGTTAAGCGCCGCGACCGGCGTCAATCCGACAGAATGGACTGATCGGGTGAACCAACTCGCTTATCCCACAGCACAGCACTAGGAGTATTACGTGGCCGCACGGCACATTCTGGTTGTGTCTCACACCGGGCGGCAGGAGTCATTGGTCGCGGCAGTTCAAGTCTGTCGTCAGTTGAGCGCCGAAGGCGTCATCCCCGTTCTCAAACCCGACGAGTACGCAGATATTCTGGCCCAGGCACCCGATCTGGACTCGCTCGCCGTTCTCGGCGAGCCTGTCACCGTGAATGATGTGGAACTTGTCATCGTGCTCGGCGGCGACGGCACTATTCTGCGCGCCGCGGAGATGGCGCGCGGTTCGTCAGCACCGCTGCTCGGAGTCAACCTCGGCCACGTCGGGTTTCTGGCTGAGAGCGAGCGGGACAACCTGGGGGAGACGGTGCGCCGCGCGCTCGCCCGTGACTACCTGGTCGAAGAGCGGATGACCCTGTCCGTGCGCGTCAAGGTCGACGCGAAAGTTGTCTACGAGACCTGGGCACTCAACGAGGCGACGGTTGAGAAGGCCAGTCGTGAGCGGATGCTCGAGGTCGTCATCGAGGTCGATGGGCGCCCCTTGTCGTCCTTTGGCTGTGACGGGGTGGTCATGTCGACTCCGACCGGGTCGACCGCGTACTCGTTCTCTGCAGGCGGTCCCATTGTGTGGCCGAGCCTCGACGCGATGCTGCTGGTTCCTCTCAGCGCTCACGCCCTGTTCAGCCGCCCACTCGTGGTCGGTCCGGACTCGGTCTTCGCGGTCGAGGTGCTGGACCGCACGCAGGGCACTGGTGTGCTGTGGTGCGACGGTCGCCGAACCCATGATCTGCCTACCGGAGCCAGAGTAATTGTTCGTCGGTCATCCGTTCCTGTGCGCCTGGCGAGACTGCATCCCGGGCCGTTCACGGATCGCCTCGTACACAAATTCGCACTGCCGGTCGCCGGCTGGCGCGGCCCCGATGAAGGGGTTCTCGGCACGTGATCGAAGAGATCTCCATCCGCAACATTGGTGTCATTGGCGAGGCTCGACTGCCGCTCGGTCCGGGGTTCACCGCTGTTACCGGCGAGACCGGCGCTGGCAAGACGATGGTCGTGACGGCTCTTGGGCTGCTGTTGGGGGAGCGCTCCGATAGTTCGGTACTGCGCCAAGGCGCAGGCTCCGCTGTCGTTGAGGGTCACTGGCAGATCGCTACAGATGGAGGTGTCGCCGATCGCGTGCGCGAGGCCGGTGGAGAGATGGATCCCTCGGGCACGGCCGGGCAGTCCCAGTTGATTCTGGGCAGATCGATATCTCAGGATGGTCGCAGTCGCGCCGTAGTCGGCGGGCGAGCAGCGCCGGTCGGTGTGCTCAACGAGATCGGTCAGCAGCTCGTGGTCGTGCACGGCCAGTCAGACCAGAATCGGTTGCGTTCGGCGACGGCACAACGCGAGGCGATCGACCGCTTTGCCGGTGTCGAACTGTCCGTGGTCCTCGGCGACTATCAGGATCTCTACGGCCGCTGGCAGGCGAAGCAGGCCGAGCTCGACATCCTGGTCGCCGAGAGCGACCGCCGCGCTCAGGAGGCCGAAGAGCTACGTACCGCAATGACGGAGATCGAGGATGCCGCGCCACGGCGCGGTGAAGACGCTGAATTGACGGAACGCGCGGAACGTCTCGCCAATCTCGAGGACCTGCGGCTCGCGGCCGCGCAGGCGCACGAACTCGTGTCGTCGCAGGGCGTCGACGAGGTGGTGGATGTCATTGCGCTGCTCGAGTCCGCGCGGAGGCAGCTGGAGCGAGTGGTGGATCATGACTCTGCGCTGGTGCCGATTAGCGAGGCGATCGCTAGCGCCTCTTTTGCGGTCGCTGACATCTCGGCCCAATTATCCAGCTACCTCAGCGGTATTGATTCCGACAGCGGTCGAGAACTCGAAATCGTGCAGGAGCGTCGCGCCGAACTGTCAGCGCTTACGCGAAAGTATGGGCCGACGCTCGACGAAACCATCGATTATCTGGACTCGGGAAGCAACAGGCTGCTGGAGTTGGACAGCGACACTGACCGCATTGACGGGCTGCGAGACGAGGTTGCGGCAGACCGGGCACGCCTGGACGAACTCGCGGACAAGCTGAGCCAACTGCGGCGCAATGCAGCGGCCGAGCTCTCGGACCAGGTCACGGCGGAACTCGCCGCGCTCGCGATGCCCGATGCCCGCCTTACCGCGGAGGTCTCAGATCGGCCGGAGCCCGGTCGCAGTGGCAAAGACCAGGTATCGATCCTGCTGCAGCCACACCCCGGTGCTGAGCCGCGTCCGCTAGCGCGGGGAGCATCCGGAGGTGAGCTCTCCCGAGTGATGCTGGCCATCGAGGTGGTCATTGCCGCGAGTGATCCGGTGCCAACCTTTATTTTTGACGAGGTCGACGCCGGCGTTGGCGGGGCATCCGCCATTGAAATCGGTAAAAGATTGGCCAGATTGGCGCGTACTGCACAGGTCATCGTTGTGACCCATCTGGCCCAGGTCGCTGCCTTCTCGACGAATCACCTTCGCGTGGTCAAGGACAGCGACGGCTCGGTTACGGCAAGCAGCGTGCAGCAATTGCAGGGCGAGGAACGCATCGAAGAGATGGCGAGGCTTCTCTCTGGGCTCGCTGATTCCGAGAGTGGACTTGCCCATGCACGGGAGCTCATCGAGACCGCTCAGGCTCTCTCGGCGTAGGTGTGTGGGTGTCGCGGCAGCGGTGTGGGTGGCTCTCGGTGATAGGCTAAAACCCCGTGGTGGTTAATCAAAGCGCGGAGACAACAAAACATATTTTCGTCACCGGGGGCGTTGTTTCGTCCCTCGGCAAAGGGCTTACCGCCGCAAGTCTCGGTAACCTTCTGACAGCTCGCGGACTGCGAGTCGTCATGCAAAAGCTGGATCCCTATCTGAACGTGGATCCCGGAACGATGAATCCGTTCCAACACGGTGAAGTCTTCGTAACGGATGACGGGGCCGAGACAGATCTCGACATCGGTCATTACGAGCGATTCCTCGACATCAATCTCAGCCAGGCCGCCAATGTGACGACCGGCCAGATCTACTCAACGGTGATCGCCAAGGAGCGTCGCGGTGAGTATCTCGGCGACACCGTGCAGGTCATCCCGCACATCACCGACGAGATCAAGCGCCGCATGCGCCTACAGTCCTATAACGACCCCAAGCCGGATGTGATCATAACCGAGATTGGTGGCACCGTCGGCGACATCGAGTCGCTTCCGTTCCTCGAGGCCGCACGGCAGGTGCGTCACGAGATCGGCAGGGCCAACTGCTTCTTCGTGCATGTCTCGCTGGTGCCATACCTCAGCGCGGCCGGCGAGCAGAAGACCAAGCCGACCCAGCACTCCGTTGCTGCACTGCGCTCGATCGGTATTCAGCCGGATGCGATCGTGTTACGCAGCGACCGTACCGTGCCGGAATCGATGAACCGCAAGATTGCGCTCATGTGCGATGTGGACCCTGAGGCCGTGGTGAACGCGGTTGACGTGCCGAGTATCTACGAGATACCCACCATGCTGCACGACCAGGGGCTTGACGCGTACATCATTGAACATTTCGGCGTCGTGGCGAATGACGTCGACTGGGCTGGCTGGGAAGAGCTCCTCAAGGCCGTGCATGAACCGAAGTACGAAGTGAACATCGGGCTGGTCGGTAAGTACATTAACCTGGCGGACGCTTACCTTTCTGTCACCGAGGCGCTTCGGGCTGGGGGCTTCGCTCAGAAGTCCAAGGTGAAGATTCACTGGATTCCGTCCGACGAGTGCGAGACGCCCGAGGGCGCGGCCAAGCTGCTTTCTGACTTGGACGGTATCTGCGTTCCCGGCGGTTTTGGCGTGCGTGGCATTGAAGGCAAGCTGGGCGCGCTCAAGTTCGCCCGCGAGAAC
>JBDTAD010000245.1:0-3628 GCA_039924815.1 Lacisediminihabitans sp. | reverse complement strand
AAGAAGGCCATCCTGATCTTCGGCCTCTCGTTGATCATCGGGATCGTCTTCGCCCTAGTGACACTGCTGATTCCCTAGAGCGTCAGAGGCGATTGACTGCCGTGACCCGCACCACAGCAACCCCTGTCTCGTTCGACTCCGCTAGATCGACCGTGGCGCTGATGCCCCAGTCGTGGTCACCGGCGGGGTCGGCGAAGATCTGACGCACCGTCCACTCTGTGCTGCCCTCGTCGATGATGAGCATCGCCGAACTGCGGGCATCCGCGTCGGTGCCGAGGCTGTCGTATTCGGCAAAGTACGGGTCAAGGGCGTCGGCCCAGGCATCCGCACTGAAACCGGATTCAGCATCCAGCTCGCCCAGCTCCTCGTACTTTTCGAACGCGGCCAGCTGCACCCGCCGAAACAACTCGTTACGCACCAGAGTGCGGAACGCCCGCGCGTTTGCTGTGACCCCGTGCGGCGTTGGCGGCAACACCGGAGCCCCGGCCCCCGAAAGCTCCGCACTCGGATTGATCAGCTCTTCCCATTCGTCGAGCAGACTCGAGTCAACCTGACGCACCAGTTCACCGAGCCACTCGATCAAGTCGAGCAACTCCTCTGTCTTTGCCTCGGCCGGGATCGTCTGTCGAGCGGCTCGGTACGCGTCGGAGAGGTAGCGCAGCACCAGCCCTTCAGAGCGGTTGAGTTTGTAGAAACCGATGTAGTCGTTGAACGTCATCGCGCGCTCGTACAGGTCGCGAACGACGGACTTGGGGCTGAGTTCGAAGTCCCCCACCCACGGCTGCGAGGCGCGGTAGGTGGCGAAAGCGGCATCCAGCAGCTCTTCAAGGGGCTTCGGATGCGTCACCTCCTCGAGCAGTTCCATTCGCTGGTCGTACTCGATCCCCTCGGCCTTCATCGCCGCGACGGCCTCTCCGCGCGCCATAAACTGCTGTGCTGAGAGCACCGGCCGAGGATCATCGAGAGTAGCTTCCAGCACCGAAATGATGTCGAGAGCATAGGTGGGGCTCACTTCTGCACCCTCGGCGGGCTGGATGAGGTCGAACACGGCAAGCGCAAACGGCGACAGCGGCTGATTGAGTGCGAAGTTCGGCTGCAGGTCCACGGTCAGCGAAATCTGACCATCAGAGGACTGCTGCACGATCTCCGCCGTGCGCAGAGTCCGGTAGATCGCGAGCGCTTGCCTAGCCAATTCGAGCTGACGCGGGCGAGGCTCGTGGTTGTTCTCGATGAGTTCCCTAGCTTCCGCGAAAGCATCTCCACCGCGACCGATGATGTTCAGCAGCATCGAGTGGTTCATCTGCATGCTGGAGGAGAGTTTCTCGGGCGCCGCAGCCACAAGCCGGTTGAAGCTTGGCTCGCCCCAGGACACGAAGCCGTCGGGAGCACGCTTCTTCACGATCCGCTTGACCTTCTTGGGATCATCGCCCGCCTTGGCAAGCAACCGCGCATTCTCCGTCTCGTGCTCAGGTGCCTGCACCACAACGTTGCCGGCGGTGTCGTAGCCCGCCCGCCCAGCACGCCCAGCAATCTGGTGAAACTCCCGCGCACTCAGCTGGCGCATCTTGGTGCCGTCGAACTTGGTGAGAGCGGTCAACAGCACGGTGCGAATCGGCACGTTGATGCCCACGCCGAGCGTGTCCGTTCCACAGATCACCCGCAGCAGCCCGCGCTGAGCTAACTGCTCGACGAGACGACGGTACTTGGGCAGCATGCCGGCGTGGTGCACGCCGATACCCGAACGCAACAGCCTCGAGAGGGTGCGCCCAAAGTTCGTGGTGAAGCGGAACCCGCCGATCTCCGCTGTGATCTCATCACGCTGCTCGCGGGTAGCGACCTTGACGCTCGTGAGCGCCTGCGCCCGCTCGAGCGCCGCGAGCTGGGAGAAGTGCACGATATAGATGGGCGCGCGATCGGTGGTGAGCAGCTCCTCCACGGTCTCGTGCACCGGAGTTGTCACGTACTCGTAGTGCAACGGCACCGGCCGGTCCACGCCGACCACAACGGCCGTCTCGCGGCTGTTGCGCTTGCTCAGGTCCTTCGCGAGCCAGTCGACGTCGCCGAGGGTTGCAGACATCAGGATGAACTGGGTGCGCGGCAGGGTCAGCAACGGCACCTGCCAGGCCCAGCCCCGCTCCGGGTCGGAGTAGAAGTGGAACTCATCCATGACGACCTGGTCGACGGGAGTGTCGACACCGTGGCGCAGAGCGAGGTTTGCCAAAATCTCGGCGGTGCAGCAAATGATCGGAGCATCCGCGTTGACGCTGGAATCCCCCGTAACCATCCCCACGTTCTCCGCACCGAAAACGTCGACGAGAGCGAAGAACTTCTCCGATACCAAGGCCTTGATCGGGGCAGTATAGAAGCTGCGCTTGCCTTCCGCGAGCGCCGCGAAGTGGGCTCCGACCGCCACGAGAGACTTGCCCGTTCCCGTCGGCGTGCTGAGGATCAGATTGGCACCGGAGACAATCTCGATCAGTGCCTCGTCCTGGGCGGGGTACAGCGTGAGTCCCTGCTCGGTCGTCCACTCCACGAAGGCGGTGTAGACCGCATCAGGGTCTCCGCCCTCGGGCGCGCGGTTGAGCAACGTGGAATTACTCATGCGGATGAGTGGCTGCGACGAGCGCGTACACACCTTCCACGTAGTCCCAGAATCCACCAACGTCCAGACTCACGGGAACGAGAGTGTTCGGCGTGGAAGATGCAAAATCAACCACGGTCATACCGTCGGTGAAAGTACCGGCCGTTTCGACATCCACTTGCGCTGGCCGCGAGGTGAAGAGGTCAGGGCGGGCAACATAGGCGACCGCGCACACGTCGTGCACCGCCTGCCCCTGCCAGTCTTGGTCATCCGGGTCGGTCCAGAAGGTCGCCAGCGGCACGATGAGTTCGGTTCCCAGGGTTCCGAGCGCAGACATCCGCTGAATCACCTCGGTGCCAGCGATCGCCTGCAGCGTGAGATCGAGGCCAACCATGACGACCTGCCAACCAGCGTCGAAGACCACAGCAGCGGCCTCAGGATCGGCATAGATATTGAATTCGGCCGCGGGAGTCGTATTGCCTCGGGTGAACGACCCGCCCATGATCACAAAGGACTTCACGAGCGAAGCGATCTCAGGATCGCGCTGCAGGGCAAGAGCGATGTTGGTCATAGGACCTGTAGCAACAAGGTCAATCTCACCCGGAGCCGCGCGAATCGTGTCAATGATGAAGTCAATCGCGTGGATGCTGCTGAGCGGCAACGTAGCCGGCGGCAGAGAGACGTTGCCCAGCCCGGTCTCTCCGTGCACATTCGCCGCGTTCTTCATCTCGCGCACGATCGGACCAGCAGCCCCTGCGGCGATAGGCACGTTCGAAAACCCCAGATACTCGCGCAGTTCAAGCGCATTCTTCGTCGTATTCTCAAGCCCAACATTGCCACCGACCGTGGTCACACCGACCAGCTCGAGTGCCGGATCACCGTGGGCGAGTAGCAGCGCAAGAGCATCATCGAGGCCCGGATCGCAATCGAGCAGAATCTTCGAAGTCATGGGTCAACCGTGCCACATCTTAGAATCGTGTGTGCCCTCCGACCATCAGATTGACCCAGCAGACCTTGAGGTGACCCTTCGGGTGCTCGCCTCCATGG
>JBDTAD010000244.1:0-2621 GCA_039924815.1 Lacisediminihabitans sp. | reverse complement strand
AAAGTGGGAGGACCCTTCGAGGGCGCCCACCTGCTCCTGCTCACTACGACGGGTGCCAAGTCTGGACAACCCCGTATCGCGCCGATGATGTACTTCACCGAGGGCGAGTCGATGTACGTGATCGCCTCGAAGGCCGGAGCACCGACCAGCCCTGACTGGTACCACAACCTCGTTGCTAACCCCGAGGTGCACGTTGAGCAGTCGACGGATGCCGGGATCGTCGCCTTCGATGCCACGGCGCAGGCACTCGAGCGGGAAGAACGCGACCGCCTCTTCGCTATCTTCGGCGCGGCTAATCCCGGATTCGCCGCATACCAAGAGAAGACCAGTCGGGTTATCCCCGTGGTCGCCATTCACCCCGTGTCCTAAGCACTCGCAACCGGCTTTCTAGCCTTGGCCACGCGGGATCGCCCGACTCTGAACCAAACCCACACGCCGACCGCGACCAGGGCGTAGGCGAGATAAAGAGCGATCCAGGTAGTGAGGGGCGTGCTCACGGCACCCCAACTGAACGGAAGTGGCATCAGGATCAGCAGAAACGCGAACAGGCCGATCCCGTATAACACTGCCCACACCCATTTCTTCCAGGCGAGAAGCGCCGCACCGTCGAAGACGGCCAACGGTAGGAGCGCGATCGGCAGTGACGCTATACCGCTGACGGCAAGTCCGCTGAGGGTTTCGGAGAGGAAAACGGGCCAGAACCCCGAGGCTTGCGCGGTGGTAAGCAGGCTGTAGCCGACCCAGCCGATCAAGGCGAGACCGAAGGCATAACCCAAGCCGATCATGGTGACTCTCGCCTGCTTCGCCTTAGCGAGGGTCGCGCCGAAGGACAGCCCTACCATGAGCCCGAAGACCATACCGGGCTCGAAGCCGACGATCCGCGAGACGACTACGGCGATCGCCAGGATGACCAGCGACCCCGCCTTGAACTCCACGTTCGACTTCAGTTCGGGATCGGATCGCCTCAGCATGCGCCTGATCAGCCACCAGCCGAGTAGGTTCTGCAGCACGAACGCGATGGCGACCGACGCGAGAAGTCGTGCGGAGCCGGGGTTGAAGCCAAACCCCGGATCAATGAAACCGGCGATAACGGTCGCGATCAGCATCCCTGCTGCCACTCGCACCCACCGCGGAAGCCTCGCACGCGCACCCCTCCGGGCTCTAGCCCGATTCTTCACTCGGACTAGCCACCTAGTGGCCCTGCCGAACAACCGCTCATAGTTGTCTTTGTCGCCGAGCGTATTGCCGAGGAGTAGCCCCGGGTAGCCAACGATCAGAAGCAGAATCACCGTGGCAAGTGCGGTGAGTGCGACATGCACGGCAGAGAGTTCAGTGTGTTGCACGCTCAAGGTTGCGCCGAGCACGCTCGGCGCGGAGGGTGAGCCGCTGGACAGTTGCGACACGGTGCGCTTGTGAAGAGGCGCATTCGGGTCTGTGGCGTTGGGGGCGACCGCCGCAGCAGAGGACGGCGCAGACGATGGCGCGGATGTCGCCTCCTTCACCAGTGTGAAAGTGACGGTATCCGAATGCGAGATTACGGCTTCCTCACTCCAGTGCATCCAGCGGATTTCCACAGTGTGTTTGCCGTAGAAGTCGAAACCCAACCGCTCGACTTGATCGCGCACGATTTGGTACGTCCAGTGTGACGCTTTGGAAACACCGGTGTAGTAGCATCCACCGGCAGCCGCATCGAAAGGGTCTTGCCCAAAATAATCCTCGCAGCTGTTGAGGCGGCCATCGATGTACGCGACGATCGGATTCGAATCCTCGAGTGACGAGCTGAGCGTTCCGCTCAACGTCACCACTTCGATAAGCGGACTGGCCGTGATCACCTCGGGAACAACCGTGGCTCCGGGTTGTGGATAGTCAATAGTGATGCCAGCGGCATCCGCAGCTTCGGCAGGTGACGCGGCTTGCGCGCGTGACGCGGCCACAAGACCGAGTAGACAAAAGCATCCGAGCGCGATCGTCAGGACTAGTCCACGATGCATTCCAGCACCTCACAACCGAGTCTGGTTGTGCGAAATACTACTGCTAGTCCGCATCCCCGACTAGACCGTGGTTAGCGCTGCAAACTCCACGCCCGACGCTTGATCAGCACGTGGCCGCGCTTGGTGGTCAGTCTCGTCCACGGCCCGGTTTCATATACGCGCACCGCGTCATCCGCGCTGAGGAAGCCGAGAGCGTGAGCTGCGAAAGCAGCGCCGGCGGGAATATGCTCCAGCCCGGTGATCGGCCTCCCCCACACCTCGGTGCGCACCTGCCGCACAAGATGCTCACCCGTGCCTGTCGGGATCGCCTGAGCGACCTCCTCAATGCCGGCCTTCGCGACGGATTCAAAACGCACACGGTCTGCATCGCCGAGCATCCGCCACCCACCTTTGGGCGGAGAGATCGCCGCCCACGTCATCGTGTTCACTTGCATCGGAAGAGTGACCACCACTGAACCTGGAGGATCTGCCACCTTCGCCTGCAGTCGAGTCAGCCGCTCCTGCAGCGACCCGAGAGGAACCACAACATCAAACTCGTCCTTCGTTGTGAGCGCAAAGGTGCGCAACCCTAGAACTGTGGGACTTTCGTCCATCAAGCCCGCCGGATAGAGCACGGCAACGTAGACCGCG
>JBDTAD010000243.1:0-12752 GCA_039924815.1 Lacisediminihabitans sp. | reverse complement strand
ATTAGCCCTGACCTCCCGGGTTTCGGGGAATCAACTCCACTCGTGGACGTGCCCCACAGCATAGAGGGCTATGCACGCTGGCTCATTGCATTTTTCGACGCACTCGGGCTTACCGGGACTGCGGTGGCACTAGGCCACTCTTTCGGTTCGATTATTTCGTCTCAGGCGATGGTGCTTGGCCTTCAGACGCCACGATTGATATTGATCAACCCAATCGCGATATCCGGCCTCGATGGCCCAAAACCGCTCGCTACCAGGCTCACTGTGCTCTACTACCGCCTCGCCGGGCTCTTGCCAGAGAAGACCGGGAGCTTTCTGCTGAGGCGTTGGCTGATCGTGCAGTTCATGAGCGTGACCCTCGCAAAGACCAAGGACAAGGCGCTTCGCCGCTGGATTCACGCGGAACATCACACCTACTTCAATCGCTTTGCCAGCCGGGATGTCGTGGTGGAGGCCTTCGAAGCCTCAATCAGTGCCGACGTGAGCGATTTCGCCGACCAGATCGACGTACCGACGCTACTGGTCGCCGCAGAACTTGACGACATCACCCCCGTCGCCGCGCAGTACACACTGAAAAAGCAGTTCCCGCACGCCAGTCTTGTCGTGCTCGACGGCGTAGGGCATCTCATCCACTACGAAGTCCCGGCGCTGGCGGCCAATGCGATCCGTGACTTCCTTGCCGAGCCGACAACACTATGAAGGTCATCTTCGACTGCCGCTACACCCGGTTCGAGCGGCACGACGGAATCAGCCGGTACACGGCTGGGCTCGTTGAAGCGTTTTCGAAATTGCATCCCGTGACCATGCTTATCAGTGACGATCGCCAATTGAAGATGCTGCCAGACCTGCCGTGGATCAAGTCCAGACCCGCTACGAGCCTTCTGGAGCCCTGGATCGCTCTTCTGACCCTGAACCGCGAGCATCCGGATGTCGTTTTCAGCCCCATGCAGACCATCGGCTCGGTAGGCCGACGTTTCGCGCTCGTTCTCACCCTGCATGACATGGTGTTTTACCGCACGCGCACACCTCCCAAGGAATTCAGCTGGGCAATCCGCGCAGGCTGGTGGGCATTCCACCTGTACTACTGGCCGCAACGCATCACTCTCAACCGGGCAGACGCGGTTGTTACCGGCTCGTACAACTGTGAGCGTGAAATGCGGGAAGTGTCTCTCACTAAGCGCCCCATCACGGTGATTCGCCCGGGCGTGCCAGACTCCGGAGCGCCGCTGCGGGAGTATCCAAAGTCCAAAAAACTCGTCTATATGGGCACATTCATGCCGAACAAGAACGTCGAAACGCTTGCGGCGGGCATGCACTTCTTGCCCGGTTACCATCTTCACCTCCTGAGTCGCATTGGCGACGAGGCTCGCGCGAGGTTAACTTCGCTTGCACCAGACGGAGCGATCGTTTTCGAAAACGGCGTGAGCGATGAAGAATATCGGGCGCAGTTGCGCGATGCCGTCGCGATGGTGTCGGCTTGTCGTGACGAGGGTTTCGGAATACCGCTCATCGAAGCAATGATCGAAGGCACTCCGCTCGTGATCAGCGACATCCCCGTTTTTCGGGAAGTCGGTGGCCCGGCAGCGACCTTCTTCGATCAGGAGAGTCCGCGCGCGTTCGCCGACGCCGTGCTGGCGATGGACAACGAGAATGACTGGGAGCGGCAGAGCACGCTCGCCCGTGAGCAGGGCGCGGTCTTTAATTGGGAGGTGGGGGCAAAGGCGCTCTTCTCTCTACTCAGTTCTCTCGTCGAGGACTCACAGGAGACTGCACTATCCGAGAGAGAATAGGCAGAACCGAGCCTGGAGTAGCTGCGGTGGGGGAGTTGCAGTCTTAGCTTTCGGTCGCCTCGCGCCTTTCTACCGCGTTTTGCTGCAACAGATCCGCGGCGCCCGGCTCGACTGATGCCTCGTCGATCGGATCATCGAACGCCACAAGTTGCAGAGCTCCGTCATTTAGTCGAAAGCTGTGGATGGACCCGTTACTGATCGGCACACCGCGGTGAATATCCGCATCCGGTGCGACAGTGTTGAGCACAGTGCGGATGACACCGCCGTGCGTTGTGACAATAAAGCTCTTGCCTGGGTTAGATTCGGCCAGCCGCACCAGCGCGGGTAGCACCCGCGCTGCGACGGCCTCCCGGGTCTCGCGGCCTGGCACGGAAGAACCCTGCGGAAATCGACGTGAGAGCTGGCGGTCCGTGAGCCCTTCGGCATCCCCATACTGACGTTCCGCCATGTCGTCGAGTCTGTGCGGTTCGTTCAGACCAACCTCACGCGCGATGATGCGCGCCGTCTCGTATGCACGCGACAGTGGACTGCTGAGGATTCCATCCCAGCGACGCCGGGCGAGCAGGTTACCCGCCCGCATCGCTTGTGCGCGTCCCGTGTCGTTAAGCGGAATATCCGTGCTGCCTTGAATACGTCGCTGTCGATTCCAATCGGTCTCCCCGTGCCTGACGAGGTACAGAAGAGTCATCCGTGCAACTTTCTCCGAACTAATGCGCAGTAGCGCTCCGGAAGATCCTGTCGCCCCGTTATCGAGTCAATCGCTCGGCCATCGCGGTGAGAATTTGGGAGGTGCCTGCGTCAATCTTAACCGCGGCTCGGGAGTCGCCCTTGGTCGGGCCGCGATTAATGATCACGACGGGTATGTGTTGCTTCACTGCCCTATCCAGCAGACGGATACCGGAATTGACCGTAAGAGAAGAGCCGGCAATGAGGAGGGCATCAGCAGAATGCACGAGTGCCGTTGCCTCGTAAAACTTCTCGACGGGAACGAACTCGCCGAAGAAGACCACGTCCGGCTTCAGAATTCCGCCGCAGACAGTACACGCCGGCACAACGAAGTCCTGAGTGCGCGTGAAGGCCACATCACCGTCCGGCCCGAGTTCAAAGGTCTCCGGCAGGTCAAGCCAGGGATTATCTGCGGTGATTCTCTGGGCAATATCGTCCCGCGCAAAACTCTGACCGCAGGAGAGGCAGTGCACGCGATCCATAGTCCCGTGGAGATCGACGACGTGCTGCGATCCCGCTTTGAGATGGAGGCCATCCACGTTCTGGGTGATGACCCCATTGATCACTTCGTCACATTCCAAGCGTGCGAGCGCGAGGTGACCGATGTTCGGCTCAGCTCCGTCGAAGCGCTTCCAGCCAAGGTGGCTGCCTGCCCAGTAACGCTTGCGATGCTCGGCATCGGAGAGAAATGCCTCGAACGTCATCGGGGTTCTCACCGGCGCCCCGGCGCCGCGATAGTCGGGGATGCCGGAATCGGTACTGATCCCTGCGCCGGTCAACACGGCGATGCTGCGGCCCGTGAGAAGCTCCACTGCTGTCTCCAGCGCAGCCGCAGCGACGCTCGATACCGTGGTCACCATTGATCCCTCTCCCGACGATGTACTGCCTCACAGACTAGACAACGCTGTTTTCCGATATGTTTCCGAATGCTGGCAACGAATGCCTCCGTCATAGGCATCAAGGGAGTTTTCATGCAGGTAGTCCACATCACAGACCTCAACGATGACGGGCTCGCAGACTATTCCCGACTGACCGACGTGGCTCTGCGCAGGCTCTCTGAACCTGCCGGTGGTCTCTACATTGCAGAGTCCAGCAAGGTTATTGCGCGAGCACTCGGCGCAGGTCACCGACCGCGTTCCGTGCTCGTTCAACAACAGTGGCTGCCGGATATGGAGCGACTCTTCGCGCCGTACGACGTGCCCGTGTACGTCGGACCCGCCGAACTGCTTGAAACCCTCACCGGTTTTAACCTGCACCGCGGTGCCCTCGCTGCCTTTCACAGACCTGAGCTAGCCAGCGTGGAGGACCTCGTGGCAAGTGCCCAACGAATCGTCATCCTCGAAGATATCGTCGATCACACCAACGTCGGTGCGATTTTTCGTGCTGCCGCGGGCCTCGGTGCCGATGCGGTATTGATCACGCCTCGCTGTGCCGATCCGCTCTACCGTCGCAGCGTGCGTGTGAGCATGGGAACGGTTCTACAGGTTCCTTGGACGAGGATGCCGGACTGGCCTGTTGGGGCGGACATCCTCAAGGCAGCGGGGTTCCACCTGGCCGCGCTAGCGCTCTCGGACGACGCTGTTGACCTTGATGCGTTCGCCGCGAACGTACCAGAGCGACTCGCGATCCTGCTCGGTACGGAAGGCGATGGACTGAGCCGCAACGCGGTCCACCACGCGGACACCGTGGTCAGGATTCCGATGCTCCACGGGGTTGATTCGCTCAATGTTGCCGCGGCCAGTGCTGTCGCTCTCTGGGCGCTGCGCACCCGGTAGTTGTGCCGCAGGCCAACTATTATGGGCGGGTGCAGTCCCCTCGCCGTCCCAACTACCGCGCCAGACGAACTATTGTCGCCACGGGCGCGGCACTCGTGCTCGCAGCGGGCCTGTACTTGCCCGTGACACTGCTCGCACCCATCACTCCGGTCGCGGCGAACGTTCAGGCCACGCCATCAGAGACTCGGGCAGCGGCAGAACTAACCTGGCCAAACTTCGGCTCGAGCGCAATTGGCGCAGTCGGCTTCGCCGGCACGCTGGCCAGCAGCGGGAGCACTACTCCGCGCCCGATTGCGAGCATCACCAAGATCATCACTAGCCTCGTCGTCTTGAACAGCAAGCCGCTTTCGCTCGGTGAGCCCGGCCCCACCATCACCTTCAGCGCCAAGGATGCCGCGCTCGTCCAGGCGTATGCCGCCCGCGATGGCGAAACGAAACCCGTGCGTACCGGGATGTCCCTGAGCCAGCTTCAGGTCAACGAAGTCATGCTCGTCGCGTCCGCTAATAATTATGCGGAGTCGTATTCGACCTGGGCATTCGGATCGCAGGGCGCTTTTCTCGACGCGGCACACACCTGGTTGGCTGCCCACGGACTCACGCATACAACCCTGCACGACAGCTCTGGCATGAACCCTGGCAACACGAGCACTGCGGCCGATCTGGTCTCCCTCGGCAAACTCGCGCTGGCGAACCCCGTTATCGCAGGCATAGTCTCAACGACGAGCGTCACCATTCCGGGTGTAGGACTGATCAAGAATTCGAACAAGCTTCTTGGTCACCTTGGAGTCGACGGGATCAAGACAGGCACGTTGGATGAGGCTGGAGCCTGTCTCCTGTTTTCGACGAAATTCACGGTCGCGGGAAAGAGCATCACCCTCGTGGGAGTGGCCCTGGGCGGTGCCGATCATCCCTCGCTCTACGCGGCAGTCCGGCAACTGATCACCACGGCGGAAAAGGGTTTCCACAGCGTCAGCCTGACCACAGCCGGCCAGAGCTTCGCTTCGTACTCTTTGCCTTGGAGTTCGAAAGTTCGAGCGGTCGCGACCGCAACTAAGCCGATTGTAGTGTGGGCGAATACCCCCATTAGTTCCAAGGTGGAAACTAGCGCAATCGGCCTCGCGAACGCGGGCCAGAGAGTCGGATCCATTGTGTTCACCGTGGGGGATAAGAAGGTGGCCGTGCCCTTGAAGCTTGACAAGAGCGTCGAAGATCCTGGAGTCCTGTGGCGTCTTGCGAACCCGTTTCTTCTTCTCGGGTGACGTCTATTCCATTTACGGAATGTGTTCGACAAACGTATAACTTCCACGCCATTCACAGCCACAGTCGTTAGAATCTGAGATATCCAGGAGCGCTTGCTTCGTTATTCGACTGGGAAGTCCTTCCCTGAACCGAGGTATCGTGGCCGATTCTGCCGCAGTTGCTCCCGTTGTTACCTTCACCAGAACGCACACCGGTGGAAACAGGGTTAACCCGACGACGGAGTATTCTGCTCTGCTGCGAACGGTGCGGGACGCGGGCCTACTGAAGAGACGCCCGGGCTTCTACATCATGATGTTCAGCATCCTGACCACAGCATTGGGTGGCGCAGTCACCGGCTTCATCCTGCTGGGGGACAGTTGGTATCAGCTGCTGATCGCCGGGGCCGTAGGCATCCTCCTTACTCAATATGCGTTCCTCGCGCACGAGGCAGCACATCGGGCGGTCTTTACCTCCGGCAAGCTGAACGACCTTGTAGGCCGCATGCTCGCAAATCTATTCGTCGGCATCAGCTACTCATGGTGGATGACCAAGCACAGCAGGCACCATGCCAATCCGAATATTCTCGGCAAGGACCCGGATATCGAGCGGGATTTCGTTTCCTTCGTGCCAGAAGATGCTGCCAAGGCCCGCGGTCTTTACGCCTGGGCGACCCAGCGTCAGGGCTATCTCTTCTTCCCCGCGCTAATGCTTGAGGGAATCAACCTCCACATTCTGGGCTTCAAGACCGTATTCGGTCGTGGGCGCGTCGAAAAGCGCTGGCTCGAGATCACCATGCTGGTTACTCGAATCAGCGCGTATCTCGCAGTGATCTTCCTGTTCCTGCCTCTCGGTATGGCGTTCGCATTCGTCGGCGTTCAGTTGGCAGTCTTCGGCGTCTACATGGGTGCGACCTTCGCCCCGAACCACAAGGGAATGCCGATCCTTCCGCACGACAGCAAGGTCGACTTCCTTCGGCGCCAGGTGCTCACTTCGAGGAACATCAGGGGCAATTGGGCCATGGACACCTTCATGGGTGGACTCAACTACCAGATTGAGCATCACCTCTTTCCCAACATGCCAAGGCCGCACCTGGCCAAGGCGCAAGAGATCGCCAAAGAATACTGCTCAACACACGAGGTGCACTACACCGAGACGTCACTCGTGGAGTCGTACGGAATCGTTGTGAAGTACCTTAACCGTGTTGGTCTCGCGGCTGGCGGCGACCCCTTCGACTGCCCGGCGGCAACCCAGTTCGGCCGCTAAAGCGGAACTATCGACTCCACACGTCACCGTCACCGGGACGCTTCGCACTGATTCCGTCGCCCGAGGATTGGTGCCGGATGCGCCTGACTACCCACGGCACGAGATATTCGCGAGCCCAGCCAATGTCCTCGACCCTCGCATGACGCCATCGGCGCGGAGGTAGTGGTTCCGGCGCGTACGGTTCGAGGCTGTTGTCGACGTTGAGTGCCTCGAGGACCATTCGGGCAATCGTGTTGTGCCCGATAGGCGAGAAGTGCAGCCGATCGGGGGCCCACATGCGTGGGTCTTTGAGTTCGCGAAGGGCCCACATATCGGCGACAACGAGATCGTGGCGCGCGGCGATCGCTCGTAGATTCTCGTTGTAGATCGCGACCTTTCCCCGCACGCGCCCCAGCACGGGCGTCATGCCAATGTCGGGTCCGTTGAACAACACCACCGTCGCGCCGTCTGAGCGCAACCTTTCGATTCCGCCCTCGAGCCGCACCGCCACGTCATCCGGATCGGTGTTGGGCCGGATGATGTCGTTGCCGCCAGCCGAGATCGTGATGAGGTCTGGCCTGAGCGTGAGCGCCGGCTCAATCTGCTCGTCAAGGATCTGCTGCAGCAACCTTCCGCGGATGGCGAGGTTCGCATAGGCAAAGTCATCTGCACCGTCTCCGAGTACCTCAGCGACGCGATCGGCCCAACCACGGAAGCCACCCGGGCTCTTGGGCTCCGGATCCCCGATGCCCTCGGTGAAAGAGTCGCCGATGGCGACGTAACGCGACCACGGATGTTCCTGAACCATAAAGTCAACGATGCATCACAATTAGTATTCGTGCCAAGCCGACGTGCACCAACGACGGTGTGCTACTTCCGACGTCGCCCAAATCCACCCTCCTCCACAGCACCGCATTCCTCAACACAACGCCCAATAGCGAGTTTCGGCGGAGCAATGTCAGGGTGGGCAGGTAATGTCTTCTCAAGTGAGTACTCTGCTTCCCTTCGGCCACCAGGTCGGCACCTCGGCAGCGGAACATCTCTCTCCGTCCTTCCCAGAGCGTGCCGCGCGAGGCACAGCGGACAAGCTCCGCGCCTGGCAAGAGGAGGCCCTTGAGGCCTACTTCGACAAGGAGCCCCGCGACTTCCTCGCCGCGGCTACCCCTGGCGCAGGCAAGACAACCTTTGCTCTGCGCTTGGCTGCTGAACTCCTCGCGCGGAAGACGATCGACCGGATCACCGTGGTCGCGCCGACGGAGCACTTGAAGCGACAGTGGGCGGATGCTGCGCACCGGGTGGGCATCCGTCTCGATCCAGGCTTCAAGAACAGCCATGGTCGTCAGGCAAGGCATTATCACGGCATCGCGGTGAGCTACGCGCAGATCGCAACTAGACCAGCACTGCACCGTAAGCTCACCGAGGGCGCACGCACGCTCGTGATTCTCGACGAGGTTCATCACGGCGGGGACGCGCTCAGCTGGGGAGACGCGATTCGGGAGGCATTCGAGCCGGCAACGCGCAGACTCTCACTGACCGGCACCCCGTTTCGCTCCGACACTTCTCCCATTCCTTTCGTTACGTACTATCCGGACGAGCACGGCATCCGCACCTCTCACGCGGACTACTCCTATGGCTACGGCCGCGCGCTCAAAGACGGAGTTGTGCGGCCGGTGATGTTCATGGCCTACGCGGGCAAGGTGCGCTGGCGCACGCGCACGGGCGATGAGATGGAAGCCAGGCTTGGTGAAGGTGATACCAAAGACGTCACGGCGCAGGCCTGGCGCACGGCTCTGGATCCGGAGGGTGAGTGGATGCCCTCTGTACTGCGGGCGGCAGACCGCCGCCTGAGCGAGGTGCGGGGTGCCGTTCCCGACGCCGGCGGACTGGTCATCGCTACGGACCACTTTGCCGCGCGAGCCTATGCGGACATCCTGCAGTCGATCACCGGTCGGTCTCCCACGGTCGTCCTCTCGGACGAGAAGGCCGCGAGCGATCGCATTGCCGCTTTCTCGAAGTCCACAGACAGGTGGATCGTTGCCGTCAGAATGGTGTCGGAAGGCGTTGATATTCCGCGACTCGGCGTCGGTGTCTACGCAACTTCTGCGTCAACACCCCTCTACTTTGCCCAAGCAATCGGGCGTTTTGTGCGCACGAGGCGGCGCGGAGAGACCGCCTCCATCTTCGTCCCAAGCGTGCCCAGCATCATGGCGCTGGCCAGCCAGATGGAGCTCGAGCGCGATCACGCCCTCGATCGCGACACCACCGACCTGCTCCTCGATGACGAGCTGGTGGTCGAAGCCAACAGTTCCGAGAACGCCTCGGCGGAAAACCTCTACGAGTTCGACTTCAAAGCACTGGAGTCGCAGGCCAATTTCGACCGGGTCCTCTACGAAGGCACCGAATTTGGCTTTGCCGCAGAGCCTGGCAGTCTCGAAGAGGAAGATTTCATCGGCATCCCCGGGCTGCTCGAGCCCGAGCAGGTGAGCGAGATTCTGCGCGCGCGGCAGGCCAGACAGTCCAGGCGTGGCGAAGACCGTAAGCGGCAACAGGTCGCGGCAGGCATAGAGCAACCGCCGCCGCTCTACCGCACGCTCAAGGAACAGCGCACTCTGCTGAACAGTCTGGTCGGGATGCGCGCGAAGCTCAGCGGGGAACCACACGGCCTGATCCATGCAGAATTACGAAGGCTCTGCGGCGGACCGGCTGTGGCGCAAGCCAGCGTTACGCAACTGCAATCCCGCATCGACTTGCTGCGTAAACGAACGGGCTCGGGCAAGTAACGTTAAGGGGTGACCGAAACTTCGCTTGAGCAGAGCTACCGTGAACTGCAAGATAAAAGACTCTCCCTGGATCTGACCCGAGGAAAGCCGTCCCCGGAGCAGCTCGATCTCTCGAATGCTCTCCTGTCTCTGCCCGGTGATGGCGACTATCGGGATGCAGCGGGCACCGACCTGCGCAACTACGGTGGCCTCGATGGCCTGCCAGAGCTGCGCGCCATTTTTGCCGAGCTGCTCGGCATTCCGGTCGCCCAATTGCTGGCGCCAGACACGGTCAGCCTGCCCATCATGTACGACACGGTCGCGACGGCACTGCTGCACGGCGTTCCCGGCGGTAGCACGCCATGGAAAGACGTCGAGAACCTCGCGTTCCTGTGCCCTGTGCCCGGGTACGATCGCCACTTCACCATCTGCGAGTCTCTGGGCATCCGGATGATCCCGGTCCCGTTCGTCGACGGTCGTCTCGATCTTGAGACCATCGCTCGTCTGGTTGCTGACGACTCCAGCATCCGCGGCATGTGGTGCGTTCCGATGTATTCGAACCCCACCGGTGTCACCTACTCGGAGGATGAAGTTCGTCGTCTTGTCGAGATGCCCACTGCCGCGCCCGACTTTCGCCTGATGTGGGACAACGCGTACGCGGTGCATCACCTCACGGCCGAGCAGCCCGCGGTGGTCGACGTTCTCGGCTTGGCCGCGGCAGCGGGCAACCCGGATCGTCCTCTCGTCTACGCCTCTACGTCGAAAATCACGTTCCCCGGGGGCGGTGTCGGCTTCTTCGGTGCGTCCGCGGCGAACGTCGCTTGGCTGAGTAAGTACCGCGCAGCACGGACTATTGGACCCGACAAAGTGAACCAGCTTCGTCATGCCCGCTTCTTGAAGGATGCGGATGGCGTGCGCGAGCTCATGGAGAAGCACCGTGCGATTCTCGCGCCCCGCTTCGAGGCTGTGCAGGAGATCCTGACCGAACGGCTCAGCGGCGCAGCAGAGTGGTCGGTTCCGGCCGGTGGATACTTTGTAAGCCTCGAGGCGGGGGAGGGATGTGCCGCTCGCGCGGTCGAGCTCGCGAAGCAAGCCGGCATCGCAGTGACCGCTGCGGGAGCAACCTTCCCGTATCACGACGACTCACGCGACTCGAACATCCGCATCGCACCGAGCTTTGCAACGCTCGAGGACGTGCGTGCGGCGATCGAAGGACTGTGCACCTGTGTACTGCTGGCCCAGGCGGAGCGGGCTTCGGCCTAACTCACTGAAAGTCTCTGGAGAAGGTTCGCACCCCCGTGTCAAGGGTTTCGAAACGATCCGCGAGGATGTTGACGACCCCCTCCGGAGATCGCTCCAGGATGCCGCGCACAATCAGTGCAGGAGAATCGCGCGCGATTCTCCTGTAGCGCGCCCACACTCCGACGCTGCACACCACGTTCATGAGCCCCGTCTCGTCTTCGAGGTTCAGGAAGGTGATCCCACTCGCGGTCTGCGGCCTCTGCCGGTGAGTGACGAGGCCTGCAACTTCGATCCGGCGGCCCGGCTCTGCCGTTGCGAGGCTCACAGCGCTGTACACGTGCCGACGATCGAGCTCGGTGCGAAAATGCCTGAGCAGATGGTCACGGGGAGGGATCCCGGTAGCCCAGAGATCAGAGAGAAGCTGTTCGCTCTCTGATGGCAGAGAGAACAGCGGCGGTTGCACGCTGACCACGCTGCCCTGCAGATACTCTGCCCTGTTCTGCGCCGCGTCCCCGGCCGCCCACATCGCCTCGCGCAGCGAGAGGCCAAACGGCTCGAACGCGCCCGCCGCCGCGAGGGCTTCCAGCTGCGTGGTCTGCAGTCCGACCCGCCTCGCGACATCCGCCATGCTCGTAAAAGCGCCAGCCGCGTCGCGCTCGGCCACGATGCGGCCCGCGAGCTCGGCCCCGATCCCCGCCACCTCGGCCAGTCCCAGCCGCACCGCCAATGTCCCGTCACGCCTGTGGTCATCCGTGTCGAAGTGGGCACTGCTGTCGAATTCACCGACCGGTGGCTGGTCGGGATTGAGACAACGGCTCGTGCCGGTGGCGGAGGTCTCACTAGGCAATACACGCTCGGCCATCAGTACAGGCTCGAGTCCCGCCTCCACCCCCGAGCGCAGGATGTCAGGGCGCAGCACCGAAACACCGTGCCGCCGTGCGTCTCCCGCGAGCGTTTCAGGCGAGTAAAACCCCATGGGTTGGGCGCGCAGTAGCGAGGCGAGGAAGGCCGCAGGGTAGTGCAGGCGCATCCAGGCACTCGCGTAGACCAGAAGCGCAAAGCTTAGGGCGTGACTCTCGGCGAAGCCAAAGCTCGCGAAGGACTGGATTCTCGCGTAGATCTCGTCTGCCACCTGCCCGACAATGCCGTTGCTCGCCATTCCTGCGTAAAGTTTGGCTCTCAGCGAGTCAATCTTCTCCTCACCACGCTTCGATCCCATGGCGCGGCGCAGCAGGTCCGCATCCTCCAGGGTGCATCCACCGACGGCCACGGCGATCTGCATCAGCTGTTCCTGGAACAACGGCACGCCGAGGGTGCGTTTCAGTACGTCCTCGAGCAGCGGATGCGGGTAGGTAATCGGTTCATCGCCTCGCTTGCGCCGAATGTAGGGATGGACTGCACCGCCCTGAATAGGCCCGGGGCGCACGACCGCGATCTCCACCACTAGATGGTAAAACTCACGAGGCTGCAGCCGCGGCAGCATCCCCAGTTGCGCCCTGCTCTCCACCTGAAAGACACCGATCGCGTCTGCCCGACAGAGCTGGTCGTAGACGCCCGGTTCCTCTTTGGGAATGCTCTGCAGCGTCCACTCTTCACCAAGGCTGTCTCGCACCAGGTCGAAGCAGTACTGCAGTGCCGAGAGCATGCCGAGACCGAGCAGGTCAAACTTGACCAGCCCCATCCAGGCGCAGTCGTCTTTGTCCCACTGCAGCACCGTGCGATCCTTCATGCGACCGTGTTCGATCGGACAGACCTCGCCGATCGGCCGATCGGTGAGCACCATACCGCCGGAGTGGATACCCAGATGACGGGGTGTCTTCATGATCTCGGCCACGAGCTCAGCAACGTCCTTCGGGATGTCCTCACCCATAACCCCGCCACCCGAGCGTTCGATCTGTCTCGCCCAGGCATCCTGCTGGCCAGGACTGTACCCGAGTGCCTTGGCCATGTCGCGAGTCGCGAACCTGGGCCGGTACTGG
>JBDTAD010000242.1:0-1928 GCA_039924815.1 Lacisediminihabitans sp. | reverse complement strand
CCGCGTCGAGCAGCTCCTGTTTGAGCGGGGCGAAGTTCTCGATGATGCCGTTGTGGATGAGCGCGAGCTTTCCGTTGTCACCCAAGTGCGGATGGGCATTCTGGTCGTTCGGTCCACCGTGGGTTGCCCACCGCGTGTGGCCGATTCCCGTGCCGCCATCATTAATTGGGTGCGCGGCGAGCTCGTCGGTGAGGATGTGCAGCTTTCCAGCACGCTTGCGAGTATTCAGCTCACCGGCGTCGTCGATAACAGCGATGCCCGCCGAGTCGTAGCCGCGGTACTCGAGCCGACGCAAGCCGCCCAGAAGTACTTCGACGCTCCTGCTGGTTCCGACGTATCCCACAATTCCACACATGAAACACGATTCTACGGGGCGGGCGTACAGTCAGGCTGCGAGCACGCAGTACGCTGGTGAGCTATGTCGGAGCGTGGGGCGAATGCGGCGAGCAATGGGCACACCACACCCTTCGTCGAGATCGATCGAGCGCGCTGGGCTGAACTTGCGCCGACGACTGCCCTGCCACTAACCCCCACCGAAATAGTCGGCCTCCGGGGCCTCGGCGATCGGCTCGACCTGCACGAGGTGACCGAGGTCTACCTCCCCCTCAGCCGCCTGTTGAACCTTTACGCGGCCGGCGCCAAGCGCCTGCACAAAGCGACGAGCGAATTCCTCGGCCAGCAATCATCCAGCACACCGTTTGTCATCGGAATCGCTGGGTCGGTCGCGGTCGGCAAGTCGACAGTCGCTCGTTTGCTGCGCGAACTTCTCGCCCGCTGGGAAGACACCCCCAGGGTTGAGCTCGTCACGACGGATGGTTTTCTCTTGCCGAACGCCGAGCTCGAGCGCCGCGGCCTAATGGAGCGCAAGGGCTTCCCAGAGTCGTATGATCGCCGCGCGCTACTGCGCTTCGTCAGCAAGATCAAGAGCGGGGTCGACGAGGTGCGCGCGCCGTTCTACTCCCACCTCAGCTACGACATCGTGAACGACGCTGAGATTGTGGTGCGCAAGCCCGACGTGCTGATCGTGGAGGGGCTCAACGTGCTGCAGCCGCCAGTCGGCGGGCGCGGACTCGCGGTGAGCGACCTCTTCGACTTCACCATTTACGTCGACGCAAGAACGACGGATGTCGCGACCTGGTACGAGGAGCGCTTCCTCAAGCTGCAGCGTGGCGCTTTCGCCAATCCACAGTCGTACTTTCACCGCTATGCCTCCCTCACCGAGGACCAGGCCCGCGCGAAGGCCCGCGATATCTGGAGTCGCATCAACGAGCCCAACCTTATTCAGAACGTGCTGCCGACCCGTTCGCGCGCCGATCTGGTGCTGCGCAAGGGCGAGAACCATAAGGTCAGCAGCGTCTTGCTCCGCAAGCTCTGAGCCTGCCGTCGCGCCAGTTCCCTTCGACAGGCTCAGGGAACGATACGGCTCAGGGAACGCAGCGGCCTACAGCGAGAGCTGCTCGCGCACTACCTCGGCGAGCGAGTGTGCCAGTCGATCAGCAGTGTCCTGATCAGCAGCTTCAACCATGACCCGCACCAGCGGCTCAGTTCCGGATGCCCGCAGCAGCACGCGACCAGAGTCGCCCAGCGCTGCTTCCGCGGCCTTCACCGCCGCCGCGACCGTCTCATCCGTGTGGACGCGCGAGCGGTCGACACCGCGCACGTTCACCAGAATCTGCGGATACACCGTCATCACCGAGGCCAATTCGGCAAGGCTCTTACCGGTGCGGGCCATCTCAGAGGCGAGGTGCAGGCCGGTGAGAATCCCGTCGCCGGTCGTCGCGAACTCGCTCATGATGACGTGGCCCGACTGCTCACCACCGAGCGCCAAGCCTTTCTCATTGAGCATCTCGAGCACGTAGCGGTCGCCCACCGCGGTCTGCAGCACGGTCACGCCGTGCTCCTCCATTGCGACCCGCAGCCCGAGGTTG
>JBDTAD010000241.1:0-3280 GCA_039924815.1 Lacisediminihabitans sp. | reverse complement strand
AACCACGTCCTGCTGCTCGAAGCCCCAGAACCATTCGCCGAGCCGGCCGTAGCCCACCTGAATCTCGTCAGCAATGGCGAGTCCTCCGTGCTCGCGCACCGCTGCGTAAACCTTTTCGAGGTAGCCGTCCGGTAACGCCATACCGCCAGCGTTTCCGTAGTACGCCTCGGCAATGAAGGCCGCTGGTGGCCGCCCCTCGGCGGCCAGCCGGTGGATGGTCTCGACAGCATCGTCGGCGTAACGGCCGACATCGGCCCCGCGGTAGAGCCCGCGGTACCCGTTGGGCGCAGCGACCGTGTGTACCCAGTCCGGCCTCGTCTCACGGGCGTTCGGGTTGTCGGCAACTGAGGTTGACACTGCATCACTCGCCAGTGTCCAGCCATGGTATGCCTCGTCGACCGCGAGCAGGTCCGGCCGCCTCGTGGTGGCCAGAGCAATGCGGAGCGCGAGATCCACCGCCTCTGAGCCGGAGTTAACCAGAAAAACTGTGTCCAATGGGTCTGGCAATAAGGCGCTCAGGCGAGAAGAAAACTCGACGACCGAGCCGTAGTTGAACCGCGAGTTCGTGTTGAGGCGCCGAAGCTGTCGGCTGGCGGCCCGTGCGACGCCGGGGTGCGCGTGTCCGAGGGCGGCCACGTTATTGATCATGTCCAGGTAGCAGCGAGCATCGGTGTCGATAAGAGTGTGCTGCCAGCCACGTTCGATGCGCGGTGGTGTGCGATAGTAGTGCTCTTGAACGGTAGCGAAGTGCTGCTCGCGCTGCTGAACAAGCTGGTTCGCATCGGACACCGCTGAGACGCGACGGTCGGCAGTGTCGCTCGTTTTGCGCTCAGCCCAGTCAGCGACGAGCAGCGGAAATGGATCAGCAACGAGTGCGCGCCAGCCGTCGCTTTCGGATCTCTTGACGAACGACGGCACTTCGGCGTCCGACACGGCAACCGTGATCCTGAGTCGCGCGCCAGCTTTCACCATCAGCATTGGATCGCCCGCTCGGAGACTGCCCGACGTCAGAACATCTGCCTGTGCCGCGTTCAGTCGAAGGACAAGGCCGGAGGAGGCATCCGAATCCTGATCACCGTTATGGGTAAGCGAGATGTGGATGGGGCCGTCCGATTCCATACCAGTGTCCACCTGCAGCTGACCTGGCCATGGTGCATGCACTGCCAGGTCGCGCCCGAACCACACGTCAATTCCGGTCGCAGCTGTGGCGGGCTCCGCTGGTGAGAGCCGCATCGAGCGTGTGAGGCGCGGCTGCAGGTGCACTGTCGAAACGATGTCCGCACGCGTGGCGAGTTGGTCGGCTGCCAGGCTGGCCTCGAGCCCAGCCTCGAGCCAGGCCCCTTCGTCCATTGCGTCCGAATCGGGCGACAGGTCGAGGGCAGTCACGCGCATCGGCCCGTCAAGCATCGGTCGGAAGGAGGTCGGCAACGTGAGCGAGGCGTCGGGTTGGCCCAGTTCTCGTTGCACGAGGGCGGTCATGACTGCAGTGGGCACCGTGAGTGCATTTTCAAGAATGCGCCATTCGTGCTCGCGCGCCGCGCTTGCGTACTCGTTGTCGCCGTCGACGGCGACCTGCTGCCAGCCGCTCACCACGAGCACGGCTCCGCGCAACAGCACCAGTGGCCAGAGAGCCTGCACCTCTGCGGCCGTGAGGGGCCTCTCTCGATGAAAGGCCCGGATGGCTGGCAGAGTCGAGACCGGGGTCGCACCTTCGTGGTGCAGAATCGACGACACCGTTACGGCGAGGTCTGCGACGGACCATCCGGTGTTGAGGTCGCCGAAGTCGATCAGGCCGTCGGGTGTGCCGTGCTCGTCGCCCGAGCGCACCACGTTGTCGTCGGTGATATCACCGTGAATGACACTCACTGGCAGCGTGGGCCCGAGACCGCTGATCTTGGCCCCCTCTATTCGGCGCACATGTTCCACTACCCGGCGGCGGTGAACGTCGTCAACGTGGTGCGTGAGCGCGTCAATCACTCGGGTGGCGTGACGCAGATCCCATTGCAACGTGCGGTGCACCCCCTCGTGCTCGAAGTCGCCCAGCGCGCGGTTGACCATGCCACTCAGCGCACCAAGCCGCTCGATGACGGGCGGCTGAAGGTAGCCCGACCCGGTGAGCGTTCCGCCGTCGAGGAAGGTGACGATGCGCACCACCTCACCCGAACTCCCGGGTCGCAGAACACGGTGTGGCCGGTCGGCATCCGCGTGATTGAGAAGCGTGGCAACCCGTAGTTCAGGAAGGCGCTCTGCCAGCAGCGCAGCACCCTCGTCTTGCGCCATGATCTCGAGCTCCCTGAATGCAGCATTCGACACCTTGAGAACACCGACGGGCGCGCCTTCGGCGTCGCTCAGCAGAAAATTGGCATCCTGCTGGCTGCCGAGCGAGCGAGCGACGACGCCGAGGCCGAACTGGTCTGCAGCAAGCAGTGTGGCCTCATCCGCGGTGATCTGAGGGGCGGGAAGCTCCCCCGATTCAAAGAAGTCGAAGCCAGACGGAATGGTTTCAGTCACAGTGTTTTCACTCTCAGTGCCAGACGGAATGGTGTCACTCACAATGTTTTCACTCTCAGTGTTCTGGATGATTGAAACCGTGCGGGTTTCTGTTGGTTGAAATAAGCGGGGTCGGCCCCGTGGCCAGTTGAGGCGTGTTGTCGACCGTAACCTCGCCACCCACCACCGTGAGCAGCACTGCGCTCGTTGCGAAGTCGTCGGGTGCGGCCGTGAGCGGGTTCAGCGCAAAGACCGTAAGGTCCGCGCGGGCACCCACCTCGATAGTGCCTCCGGGCTCGCCGACCGAGCGCCAGTACTCGCTCGTATAGCCTTCGAGACTGTGGGCGGCGGTCAGCGCCTGCTTGGGAAGCACCGGTTGGATGTCCTTTCGCCCAGCGGGTCGACGGAGTTGAGCCGCCGCCAGAATCGACCGCGGATCGAACGGGGCGACAGGCCAATCTGAGCCCAGTGTGACGATCGCGCCACGGCGGCGAAGGTCACCGATCCGCCACGCAAGATTTGCTCGTTCGTCGCCGAGCCTCATCGACCAGTTGTCCGTGTGGTCAGCGCGCGTGTAGAGAACGCAGTGGGTCGGTTGCATGCTCACAGCGGCTCCGGACGCAATGACCTCGTCGAGCACCGCATCCGGGAGCGTCTCGATGTGCTCGATGCGGTGAACAGTACCGTTCGACGGTTGCGCGCCGATCGTACGCGCGACATAAGAGATGCCTTCATCGCCGATCGCGTGCGTCGTGGTCGGGATGCACCTCTCGTGAAAGAACGCGACGGC
>JBDTAD010000240.1:0-2526 GCA_039924815.1 Lacisediminihabitans sp. | reverse complement strand
TCGCACCTGCACTGACCACGGTTCGGCAGAACTTTGTCGAAATTGGGCGCCGGGCCATCGCGCTCCTGCTCTCCGAGCTCGCCGGCACAGACAAGCTCAGCCACGAGCCCATCGCACCGGAACTCGTAATCCGCGATTCGACATCCCGGATCTGAACGCGGCGCCCGCACTCCCGCTACGGTGCCAGGCCGGACGCCGGCAGCTACGCCGAGCCTCGACGGGTAGAGGCCGCTCTACTTGAGCGCCTGACGAACGTCACCAATCAGGTCGTCGACGCCCTCGATGCCGACGGAGAGGCGCACGATGTTCTCCGGTACCTCCAGCTCGGTGCCGCGCACCGAGGCATGGGTCATTTCCGACGGGTAGCCGATGAGCGATTCCACCCCGCCGAGCGACTCCGCCAACTGGAAGATCTCCGTCGACTCCGCGAAGGAGCGAGCAGCCTCTGCACCCCCGGCGACCGCGACCGAAAGCATCCCGCCGAATCGACGCATCTGGCGAGCGGCGAGGTCATGGCCGGGGTGGGTGGGAAGTCCCGGGTAGTACACGCGCTCGATCTTCGGATGCCCGACCAAGGCTTCGGCAATGGCCTGCGCGTTCGAGGAGTGCCGTTCCACGCGCACCGCGAGGGTCTTGAGCGAGCGACTGGTCAACCAGGCATCCATCGGTGCAGAAATGGGGCCGGCGGCGAACTGCAGGAAGCCAATTGCGCTGGCCAACTCGTCATCGTTCAGGATCACCGCGCCGCCAATGAGGTCGGAGTGTCCGCCAATGTACTTGGTGGTGGAGTGCACCACCACGTCCGCACCGAAAGCGAGCGGATTCTGCAGGTACGGGGAAGCGAAGGTGTTGTCGACGACGACGAGCACCCCGGCGGCGTGTCCTATCTCGGCGAGCGCGGCAATATCCGTGATCTTCATCAGCGGGTTGCTCGGGGTCTCAACCCAGAGCACGCGTGTCTCCGGGCGAAGTGCCGCGCGCACCGCATCTAGGTCAGACATCTCGACGGTGCTGAGACTTACACCCCACGGCTCGTGTATCTTGCTCACCAGCCGGTGCGTTCCGCCGTAGACATCGTTGCCCATGAGGACGTGCGCGCCGGGCGCCAGTGCGGCCCGAAGCAGACTGTCTTCCGCCGCGAGACCGGAAGCGAAACTGAAGCCGTGCTTACCACCCTCGAGGCTTGCGAGCTGCTCCTGTAACGCATCGCGGGTGGGATTGGCGCTGCGCGAATACTCATAGCCGCCGCGCAAACCGCCAACGCCATCCTGCACGAAGGTCGAGGTCTGGAAGATCGGCGGCACGACGGATCCCGTGCGCGGATCGAAAGCTTGGCCCGCGTGAATGGCGCGTGTACTGAAATCCGGCTGCTGGGGCACTGTGTTCTTTCTGTTGTGGCGTGGGTCGTTCTGGCGCCGGGCTTTCGTGTCGTGGCGCCCGGGGGCGTTAGTCGGAGAGGAAGGTGAGCAGGTCGTGGCGGGTGATGACGGAGCGAGGCTTGCCGTCTTCAACCACGAGCAGGGCATCCACTTTGCTGAGGGCGTTGCGCACCTCACCGATTGACTCATGGATGCCAATCAGCCCGAGTGGTGAGCCGACGAATTTCTCAACCGGGTCTGTCATCTGCGCATCGCCGCTGAACACGTGTTCGAGCAGCGAGCGCTCCTCGAGGGCTCCGATGACCTCACCGATGACAACCGGTGGCTCTGCGGTGAGCACGGGCAGTTGCGAGACTCCGTACTTGGTCATGATCTGGATGGCGTCCCGCACCGTGTCGGACGGATGCGCGTGCACAAGGTCGGGCAGGGCACCAGTCTTGTGGCTGATGACGTCTGCGACCGTGCGCTCCTCCGAGAGTTGGGTGAAGCCGTACGACTGCATCCAGGTATCGCTGAAGACCTTGTTGAGGTAGCCACGACCCCCATCCGGCAAGAGAACGACGACCACGGCATCCGCGGGAAGATTCTTGGCGGCTTTGAGTGCGGAGGCGACGGCTAGTCCGCTCGACCCGCCCACCAGGAGACCCTCTTCGCGGGCGAGCCTGCGAGTGAGATTGAATGACTCTGCGTCGGAGGACGCAATGATCTCGTCCACGACCGACGGGTCGTACGCCTCTGGCCAGAAGTCCTCGCCAACGCCCTCGACGAGATACGGACGCCCTGTGCCGCCGGAGTACACCGACCCCTCGGGGTCAGCGCCAATCACCTTCACTGCGCCGCCCGAGACTTCCTTGAGGTACTTACCCGTTCCACTGATGGTGCCACCCGTGCCGACGCCCGCGACGAAGTGGGTGATCTTGCCCTCGGTGTCACGCCAGATCTCGGGGCCGGTGGTTTCGTAGTGGCTCAGCGGCCCGTTGAGGTTTGAGTACTGGTTCGGTTTGAACGCGCCAGGGATCTCGCGGGCCAGGCGGTCGCTCACCGAATAATACGATTCCGGACTCTCCGGCGCGACAGCGGTGGGGGTGACGACAACTTCCGCACCATAGGCCAGCAGAACATTGCGCTTTTCTTCACCCACCTTGTC
>JBDTAD010000239.1:0-5112 GCA_039924815.1 Lacisediminihabitans sp. | reverse complement strand
GCTTGATCTTGCCAGGGACTCGCTCGAACTCAAGCGAACGGTCATCGACAAGCTCATCGCCGATGGGCTGTTCCCCTACACGAAGCGCTATCTCGGCGGCGGGCTACGTAACCACTTCTCCACCATCGGGGTCAACGGTGTCAACGAGATGATCCGCAACTTCACGGGTGATGCGCACGACATCACCACAGAGTTGGGACACGCCATGGCGATTCCGCTGCTCGACCACGTGCGCGCGCGAATGGTCGAGTTTCAGGAGGCGACGGGCCACATGTACAACCTCGAGGCCTCGCCCGCGGAGGGTACGACCTACCGCTTTGCCAAGGAGGATCGCGCACGCTTCCCTGGCATCCTGCAAGCGGGCACGAATGCGAATCCGTATTACACGAACTCGTCTCAGCTGCCCGTCGGTTTCACCGACGATCCGTTCGAGGCGCTCGATCGGCAAGACGAGTTGCAGACCAAGTACACCGGCGGCACCGTGCTGCACCTCTACATGTCAGAAAAGCTCTCCAGTGCGGATGCCTGCCGCGAGCTGGTGCGCCGATCACTCAAGACGCACAGGCTGCCGTACCTCACGGTCACGCCCACCTTCTCGATTTGCCCCGACCACGGTTATCTCGCGGGCGAGCACCCCACCTGCACGACCTGCGGCGGCGAGTGCGAGGTGTGGACGCGGGTGATGGGGTACTTCCGCCCGGTGAGCTCCTTCAACATTGGCAAGAAGGGTGAGCATGCCGAGCGCACGCACTTCGTCGAGGCGGCGATGAGTCGATGATTCCCACAGCACGCGCGGAAGATCTGCAGATCGCGGGTCTTGCCCGGCTCTCCAGTTGTGATTGGCCGGGCAAGCTTGTGGCAACGGTCTTCTTGCAGGGCTGCCCGCTGGACTGTGGGTATTGCCACAACCCCGACCTGCTCGATCCGCGCGTGCTGGGAACCGTCGCCTGGCAGGACGTGCTCACGCATCTTGATCGGCGCCACGGCCTGCTCGATGGCATGGTCTTCTCGGGGGGAGAGCCCACTCGTCAAGCGGGCCTCGCCGACGCGATGCGACAGGTGCGGGAGCGCGGGTTCGGCGTTGGCCTGCACACCTCCGGTGCCTATCCGAAGCGGTTTGCGGAGGTGCTGCCGCTGTGCGATTGGATTGGACTCGACATCAAGGCGCCGGAGCGATTGTATGGCGCGGTGGGCGGAGTGCAGGCGGCGGCCGCAAAGGCCTTCGCCTGCCTACGACTCGCGCTCGACGGCGGTGTGGCATTGCAGGTGCGAACCACGGTGGACCCGACCACGATGACCACGGATGATGTCTCCGAACTCACCAACACGCTGTTGCAGTTGGGCGTGCGGGAGCACGTGCTGCAGGAGGTGCGCGCGGAGGGAACTCGGCCCGAGTACGCGGAACGGCTGGCGAACGCTCGGGGGTGAGCTTCGCGTCGCAATCGAGGCGGTCAGCGGACGCGTTTGAGAAACGCCAGCAATTCGCGCGGGTGCGAAGTCGGATCAGCGATATCGAGGTGCGCTTGCGCGAGCACTCCATCGCACACGACGAGCGTGCAGCGCTTATAGAGCGTGCTGCGCTCATAGGAGAAATGGTCCAAGGCACATCGGTGTCCCAGTTCCATCTCAGGGTCGGACAACAGCGTGTAGGGAAGGTGAAGGCGGTCAGCGGCCTCGCCTTGTTCGGAGGCGGACTGTGTTGACAGCCCGAAAATCGAAAACCCGATCCCTGCGTAGCCGGCAGCTAGGTCCCTGAACTCGCACGATTCGGCAGTGCAGCCCTTTGCTCCTGGGATCAGAGCCCATTCTGCAGCCTCGGGCCTGTCGGGGCGACCGGTGCGCGGATAGATGAACAGCACATAATTGCCGAGGGCCGTATCGGCCAGATTGATCGTCTTTCCTCGGGTAGATGAGAAGGACAGTGACGGGATGCGTCGGCCGACCAGATTCGTCGAATCAGACGCTGGTGACTCACCTTTTCCCGGCGTGTTCGAAGCAGAGTCCACGCTGATTACGTTCGCGCCGGAGTAAGGCGAAGGACGATCTTACCGTCGGGAAACGCCTTGTCTCCTGGAAGTGGAGCGGGGGCGGGGAGTTCTGTCTCGGCCTGCCAAATGATATTCGCCTGGTATGCCTCCGGGTGAAACAGCTCATCAAAACAGCCGATCGTGCCCGATTGGATCTTCTGGCGCTGACGGCGTCTCTCCGCCGTCACCAACCAAGGCATGGCAACAAACCAGGCTGCGATTGCAACGCCAAATGCGAGACCGATCAGCGTCACGAACAGGGTTTTGTCCATGCCGTCATCCTAGGCGCGTAGTCGATCAGCTGACTGGAAATGAAAGCAACCTCATCACTGGCTGCGACTGCCCGAATTGCTCAGGCGTGCGCTGCGACCTTCACTCCGCCAGGCGCGGGTTCCGGATGGGTGATGCGCACGCTGTCGGGGCGGAAGCCATGTTCGATGCCCCAAAGCACCGCAGTGGTGCGGCTATCCACCCCGATGCGCCGATAGCAACTTCGAATGTACGTCTTGATGGAGTTGATCGAGAGATGGGTTCGCTCGGCGATATCCGTGTTGGAAAGCCCTTGTGTGATCAACGCGAGTACTTCGGCCTCACGCTCGGTGAGGCCCTCTTCGCGGCCGGGCCAGTCGCCAGGAGTAGCTGCCGACGCGTCTTTGCGTGCCGCGTGAACCCGCTCTCCCGCGCCGTAGATTGTCTCCAACGCCGCCACAAGTTTGGACGCGGGGAGACCTTTGGAGATATACCCACCAACTCCGTTCGCAAGCGTCGCTTCGATGTGCGCGGGTTCAAGATCCCACGAGTACACGGCCACGGTTCCGATCATCGGATTCGCAACGAGATCACGAACCTCGGCCTGGTCACCTCGAGTCGCCGCGAAGGTGTCGTACAGAGCGATATCGACGCGATCGCTCACCTGCTTATTCGCGTCGAGCTCGACTATCTGGATCCTGTTCTGATATGACCGCAGCATCTCTGCGACGCCACGCACAACAACCTCGTAGTCGTTGACGAGGGCAACACGAATGGCGTCCATGCTTCCACGATATGGGGTCTAGCCCGTTCAGGGGAAAAGTTCACCCTTTAGGGTGAAGCCCGCTCGCGATGGCCTGCTTATGGTCGGAATATGCCCTTGCTTCCCCCCGCATCCGATGGCCCGTCCCTTCCGTCGCCTCTGTCGCCCCAGGAACCGCCGCCCGCGCCTCTCCCGGCCGCAATCAGGTGGGAAACGGTGAAGCCGGAAAATCCACCTGAGGTGACCTACGAGTTGAAGCACGGTGGCAGGGGATCGGACCTTCCGCACCGGTCGCGTAAGACATTCATTCAGAAGTCACCCTCCTCTTGAAAGGCAGTACCCCATGAACATTCTTCTGACTATCGTCGTGATCGTCGCCGTCGTGCTGCTCGTCACCGGCGGATTAGTCCAGACCCTGGGCTTCCTCCTCTGGGTCGGCATCGTGCTTGCGGTTATCGCGGTCATCGTGTTCCTGATCCGGATGCTCTCCGGACGCCGGGTCTGAAATCCTGCGCCGCCTAGAACCAGAGCCTCAACATCCCGTGGCCATTCCCACCGCCGAGCGTGAATTGCGTTCGCCGACCTCAACCGACGAGACATCCGAGCACTCGGCACAAAGTGTTGTCGGGCAGTATTTTCGGATGTGGAACGATGGCGATCTGTCAGCGCTAGACAGCCTGCTGTCAACGCAATGGGTCGATCATTCTCATCCTGATCGGCGATCCGTCGATGATGTCGTTCGTGCCATTACCGTGGCTCGCGAGCAGCATCCTGATCTTCAGGTACTGGTCGACGCCGTTCTCGAGGGAGAAGTGGTCACGGTGTGCGGCCGTGTTGTGAGCGGTGACCGCACCGAGAATCGCGTCTGGATCGTGCGCGTTGAAGGCCAGAGACTCCAAGAAATCTGGACGTACTCTGCTGATTGAACAAGGCGGACGACAAGGGCGATCTCGCTGAAGCAGAATGACCTGCTTTCTCACGGCTATCTGGCGAGCGCGTCGGAGGGAGCTTGTGACAGCATCCAAAGGTGACTGACGAAGTGACTTTAATCCGCCCGCGTAGCCTCGGCGTAAGCCTGGTTGTCGGCGGCCTAGGCGGCTTGATCGCAGCCGCGGCGCTGATCGTGGAGAAGATCGAGTCGCTGGCCCATCCGGCAGCCCAGCTGGCCTGCAACTTCAGCGTGCTCGTTGGGTGCAGTGCGAGCTTGAACTCGGAGCAGGGCGCGCTGCTGGGCATTCCGAACCCGGTACTGGGGCTCGCATTCTGGTCGGCGATCGTCACGATCGGTGTCGTGATTATCGCTGTGGAGCTACCGCGATGGATCTGGCTGATGCTCGCTCTCGGGATGACCGGGGCGTTCGTGCTCGTCGTCTGGTTCATCATCCAGAGCATTTATGTGATCGGCGTGCTGTGCCCGTGGTGCATGCTCACCTGGGTCATGACGACCCCCTTGTTCTTGCTTGTCGTCTGGCACGTGTTGCGCTCGGGCGTCATCCCCGTGCCGCCGCGTGCTCGCCGATGTGCCGCGGAGGCCTATAACTGGGTCTGGATCATGACGCTCGGCATATTCGTCGTGGTAGCCGTGCTCGCCCAGCTGCGGCTGGACGTGCTCAGGTACCTGTAACGAACGTTCGCCTCGCCCGGTAGGTTTAGGGCCGCACTAAAAATTGTGACAGGAGTGAGACGAATTGCAGGAAGTTTTCACGCCATCGGGAGTGCGGTTGCGAGCCGTGCGCACCAATCCGGGACAGCTGAACTGGCTGTTCCTGCCGGGTGGTCCGGGCCTCGGGTCTGAAAGCTTGGCCGAGTTGGTCGCCGCTGTTGATGTTGCGGGCACCAGCTGGCTGGTCGATTTGCCGGGGGACGGATCAAATGTCGATGCGCCCGGTGCCCCTGCGAACCCTTATGAGTTGTGGCCGCAGGTATTTCTGGAGGCCGTCGCCGCAGTCGATAACCCGGTGTGCGTTGGGCACTCCACCGGGGGCGAGTACTTGCTCTCGATTCCGGAACTCGAACACCGCATCCGCGGCCTGGTGCTGGTCAGTAGCGCTCCCAATTCCGAGTGGATGCCGA
>JBDTAD010000238.1:0-3028 GCA_039924815.1 Lacisediminihabitans sp. | reverse complement strand
CAAGACCGCGGTGGCCGAACCCGGCACCAGCCAAGTAAGAGCACCGCCGAGAAGCACTGCAACCACGGTAGCCAGCACCGACTCGAGCAGAAACCGCACTCCGATCGCAGCGATGGAGGCGCCTCTGGCCCGCTCCAACGCGATCTCGGGCAGCTGTCGAGCGACCAAAAGCCTCGATAGGAGGATCAACACAGCCAAAGTGACGCCAAGAACACCGACCAGCACAATCGACATCTGAGCCGTAGCGGCCCTAGCCTGGGCGGCATATCCGTCCAGTGCTGCATCGAAGCCTGAACTGACGCGGATGGTCGCCTCGGAGGAATCCGCCAGCATCGAGTTGTCGACAGTGATGGCATCGATGTCTGAAGCGACCCGCGCCACCAGCGCGTGGGTAAAGGTGGCCGGATCGAGGCGAATGCGCACCGTGGCCTCGAGCGGAGTTCCAAAGAAATCTGCGGCGCGCAGGATGCCGTTCGAAGGCGTGAGAACCACGATGTCGACGAAGCGCGAGAGCTCTCCATCGTTTCCGGTGGGGTTCCACATTCCCGGCAGGTCGGTCCACGGGGACGCGCCAACCACGGAGTTGTTGCGATCGACAATCCCGACAACCCTCACCGGGAGCGTCCGGTTTTGCACCACATTCGAAGGATCGTGCAGATTCAGGATGCTGCCAACGGAGAGCGAGCTCGCGGATGCCGCCGCGGAGGAAATCACGACGTCAACGGGAGCATCCGGAGCCTGCGGTCCATCCACCGGAAGGAGACCGCTGGTATCGGAGAGAAAACGAGTCGCGTCATCCGTGAGCATCCCGATGGACACGCGCAGCCTGTTCACGGTGAGCGGGGGTGCGACGTCGGATTGCGCGACGTCGATCTGCTGACCCAGTGTGGACGCCGTGGACCCCTGCGCGACCTTCTTGAGCGCGCGAGGCAGCCTGCTCGTGATGTCGCTCGCGACCTTCAGGATGTCCTCGGGCGCAACAACTTTGTCGAGAATCGACGGACGTTGCACTCCGGTGGGGAACGTCACCACAACATCGGCGTCTGACCCGGCCTGGGCGACTGCTTGCCGCGCGCCTTGGTCGACGGTAGTCACCATGAGCCGCGGTCCGGCAACAGCCAAGACGATTGCAAAGGCCGCGAGCAGGACCCAGGTGCCCAAAAGCACCAGATCTCGCTTCGCCCTGCGCCGCAGCAGAAGAACGCTTCCCGCGAGCGTCGACCGGCAACGGATCGCGAGGGTGCCGGTCACTTTCTGTGTGCGGGTCATTCGTCGGCGCCCCTCAGGATGCTCGCCGGATCGGAGCTACGTTGCGCACGAGCAACGGCGAGCACGACCGCCGCCAGAATGGCGAGCACGATGACGACGAGCAGCCCAATTCCCGCCCACGGAATGGTGACCAGAACGCTCGGCAGGGTGGGTGCACCGCTGGGCGAAACGGCGATGAGCGGTGCAACCAGCAAGCCGAGCACAATCCCCAGGCCGACTCCGAACACCGTCGCCAGGGCGCAGACGAGCAGGGACTCTGCTCCGATCAGGCCCACGAGCATCCGTCTAGAGAGGCCGATGGCGCGCAATTGGGCAAGCTCGGTACGCCGGGAACGCAGGCTCGCCGAAGTGTGCACCGCGAATCCCGCCGCGGCGAGAAGCGCTGCGCCGAGGATCGCCAGCCACAGCGCAGCCTGGGCGGATACCCGCATCGGGTCCTGTTGCATCTGCAGCGCACGAACCTCTGTGCTTTGCGCTGGCACAATCGCGTCCCGAGTCGGATGCTTGTCGAGGTAGGCCTGCCCAGCACCCGCGGGCACATCAACCCACCATTCTTCGACCATCGGACCGGTGACACCGGCCTGCGCCAGCACCCTGGACAACGCGGTGTGATCGACGACAACCGTGTCTGGTTGCCCACCAACGGAATCGTTGATTGCAGAATCCGGCTGAACCCCGCTGAGGCTCCCCGGCACGAGCGGCACGATCCCCGCGACGGTGATGGCCAGTTTCGCGCCGGGAACCGCCAACGCCAGCGTCGTTCCACGGAACACGTGTAGTTGCTTGGCGAGCCCCTCGGAGAGCACCGCGGGAATCGACGCCGCTGGGATCCAACTCGAGATTATGAGTTGCGTTGGCCCCGATGAGCCTCCCGAGGGGATAACGGCATTGATGGTGAACGGCGATTCATTTGGCCCTGTGGTGAGCACGGGAAGCGCGTCGTACTGGTCAGGATTGTTGACCCGCCAGCTGACGCCATCGTCGAGCTTGAGGGGGACGGATGGCAGCGGCAGCGCGGGGTCGGCACCCTTCTGTGCGGCTTTCAGCGCGGTGAGACCCGCGAACTGGATTGTAATGGCGAAGCTCCCGGATGATGGAACGTCAGCCGCCCGCTCGATGCCATCGACTTGCAGCACCCTCGATTGCAGGCCTACCAACCGCAGCGGGTGGTCGAAACCCGCACCCTTCACAGCGGCACGCAGCACGCCCTCAAGCTGATGGGGCTGGCCATCCGCGGCGACGCTGCCCAGTTCGAGCGTGCTGATCATGCCGCGCGGGTCCTGGAGAAGGGCGGAGACTCCCACGGTGGTGTTCGGTAGCGCGACCCCGGCATCCCCCGCTAGCACCGTCGCGCCGACACCCGCGGCATCGCTCGGCAGCAGCAGTCCCTTCGCGGGCGACGGTGATGCGCCGAGCAGCGTGGCGATCTTCGTACCTCCCTCGGTGCCGAGCCTCCCACGCGAGATGAGCGAGCGGTCGCCCGCTGTGAGACCGAGGATGGCCGCGGCGCTGCCGTCAGAGAGGCCGCTCTCAGGATCCGCGTAGGCGTCGGAACCCGCGGGAGCGATGGCACCGAGCCTTCGAATCACCGGCTGAGGAACACCACGAGCACCCTTGGCCAACAAGGGCAGCTCGGCGGCCCCCAAGGAGCCGTCCGCTGGAACCCGCACCGGGGCACCAATGGCCAGTGCGGCTTGATCTGTCTGCGACTGCCGCCAGGTGGCGAGAAATGTCTGACTGAACGTCCCGACCGAGAGCG
>JBDTAD010000237.1:0-4956 GCA_039924815.1 Lacisediminihabitans sp. | reverse complement strand
TCCAAGGTGGACGAGGATGCGGCGGTCGCGGCAGCAGCTCCGCTCACGACGGGAGAAATGGTGCAGCTTCTCGCGCGTCTGAAAGCCGAGGCGGTGACCGACACCCTCGTTGACGGAGCTCCGCTCGATGGCTTCATCCTCGGCGGCGATTCCGCGTTCGAGCTCGACGGCGTCACCTATGGCAAGCCGCACCTGCCAGACGTTGCCCGGGAGCGGTGGCAACTGCAGCGCGGTCGCACGGGGCTCTTGCACAGCGGCCATTGGCTCATCGACCACCGCGGCGGAGTTCTCGGCGGCGCGCGTGGAGAGGTCTCGACGTCGAGCGTAACCTTCGCCGACAATATTTCGGATGCCGAAATCGACGCATACATCGCCACCGGCGAGCCACTCCAAGTTGCCGGCGCCTTCACCATCGACAGCCTCGGCGCACCCTTCATCAGCGCAATCGAAGGGGATGCGCACGCGATCGTCGGGCTCTCGCTCGCGGTGTTGCGCCAACTGCTCCTCGGTTTCGACGTGAGCTGGCCGAGCCTCTGGAACCGCGGGGCTTTGTAGAGGCTGTCAGCGAGGCACAGATCTTTTTTGGAGGTCTGTGCCAAAGGATGAGGGTCGCAGACCAATAAGCTAAAGAACTATGCCCAGCATCACGAAGGTCCTGATAGCCAATCGCGGCGAAATCGCCGTACGAGTCATACGGGCGGCGAAGGACAGCGGCATAGCCTCGGTCGCCATCTACGCGGATCAAGACCGGGATGCGCGACACGTCAAGCTCGCGGATGAGGCCTACGCTCTCGACGGCACGACCAGTGCAGACACCTACCTCGTCATCGACAAGATTCTCTCCATCGCCCGGCGCTCCGGCGCAGACGCGATTCACCCCGGTTACGGTTTTCTGGCCGAGAACGCTGCCTTCGCTCGCGCAGTGATCGACGCTGGCATCATCTGGATCGGTCCATCGCCCGAGGCGATCGAACAACTTGGCGACAAGGTAAGTGCTCGCCACATCGCCGAGAAGGTGGGAGCACCGCTCGCCCCTGGAACGCTTAACCCGGTATCCGGAGCATCCGAAGTTCTCGACTTCGTTGACGTGCACGGGCTTCCCGTCGCGATCAAGGCGGCTTTCGGTGGCGGAGGACGCGGTCTCAAAGTCGCCCGCACTCGCGAAGAAATCCCGGAGCTCTTCGACTCAGCAACACGCGAAGCAATTGCGGCGTTCGGCCGCGGAGAGTGCTTCGTGGAGAAATACCTCGACAAGCCACGCCACGTCGAAACCCAGTGCCTCGCGGATGCGCACGGCAATGTCGTCGTCATCTCCACCCGCGACTGCTCGCTGCAGCGACGCCACCAGAAGCTCGTCGAAGAGGCACCGGCACCCTTCCTCACCGAAGAACAGACCACCGCGCTGTACACCTCATCCAAGGCGATCCTGCGCGAAGTCGGCTACGTCGGCGCTGGCACCTGCGAGTTTCTCGTGGCCAGCGATGGCACCGTGTCGTTCCTCGAGGTAAACACGCGACTGCAGGTCGAGCATCCCGTGTCTGAAGAGGTCACCGGTATCGATCTCGTGCGCGAACAGTTCCGCATCGCCGAGGGCGGCCTGCTCGACTACGACGACCCCATTCCCACCGGGCACTCCTTCGAGTTCCGCATCAACGGTGAAGACCCGGGCCGCAACTTCCTGCCGTCCCCAGGCCCCATACACACGCTGCGTTTTCCCGGCGGCCCAGGAGTGCGCGTCGACAGCGGCGTTACCACTGGCGACGTCATCAACGGCGCGTTTGACTCGCTGCTCGCCAAGCTTGTCGTCACCGGATCTTCCCGTGCGGATGCCCTGGAGCGTTCCCGCCGTGCCCTCGACGAGTTTGAGATCTCAGGCCTGCCCACGGTTCTTCCCTTTCACCGCAAAGTGGTCCGTGACGCCGCATTCACGAGCGAGCCATTCTCCATCTATACCCGCTGGATCGAGACGGAGTTCGAGAACGACATCGAACCGTGGAGCGGATCACTCGAGGCTGAGTCCCCGGCCGTAGCGCGCCGCAGCGTGGTCGTCGAAGTGGACGGCAAGCGCATCGAGGTCTCGCTGCCCACTCACCTGTCGTCAGGCGGATCAGGTGGCACGGTCACCGCGCCGCCGAAGCGTCGCGGAGCAGGCAATGCAGCCAGCACGACAACCGGAGACTCCGTGAAGGCCCCCATGCAGGCGACCGTCGTGAAGCTTGCGGTGGCCGAGGGCGACACAGTGGTCAAGGGCGACCTGATCCTGGTGCTTGAGGCCATGAAGATGGAACAACCGATCACGGCACACAAGGACGGGACGATCGCGAACGTGAGTGCCGCGGTCGGCGCAACCGTGTCATCCGGTCACCTGCTCCTGAACATCGTCTAGCTGCCGCCACCCCGCCGACCCCTCTCGCTGCGTCGGTCTGACGATGCGGGGTTTTGTTATCAATGCGGCTGCCATAGCGCCCGCATTGATAACAAAATCCCGCACGGTCCGGCCACGGGCTGGGCGCCAGGAGCTACCTCACACCGGCCAAAGCGAGTTGCGCGGCCAGAACGCGGGGCGAAATGGCCACTTTCCAGCCCCATCGGCTCATGCCATGACCGGCCGCTCGGGGTCATCTTCTCGAAGCTTCTCCTCGTAGACAGCACGTTCGGGGCTGCGGCCACGCAAAAACTCGGGGTTGGAATACTTATCGAATCCATCGAACTCTCCGATGACATTGAAGCTGGGCCACCAAAAATCTACGAAGTACCTGCGGCCGCTCGCTCCCCTCATCGACACCTGCAATTGTGGCATCGTCACCCCCGCCGAACGGATGCTGACTCTGCTCATCGACTCACCGGGCCTGTCCGCCGCCCCATCCGCAAACTCGATCACTTCCCGCGACTTAGCCGTTCCGTGCCGCAACGGCACGCCCGCCAGTTCTCGATCGAGATCCGCACGGCTCAGCGTCGTACGCGGGAGCCCTTGGAGAGGATGCGCTGTGCGATGAAGCGCAGCATCCGCAACCACCACCGCGTGAGCAAACGACCCGATCCGTGCAAGATCAACCACCGTTCGGACGAGAGAGGTCGCACGCACTCCGTCAATTCGCACAACTTCTGTGGGCACACCGACAGTGTGGCGGATGAGCGTGCCATTGGATCTACCGCCGGCAGCCAGCGGCACAGCAGCGTGCGCCTGAGCAGGCCAGGCCTCAACCGATGGGAGGCGCCACAACGCTGCAGCGGAGTGATGCGAGAAAACCAGTGGCTCGCTGCACAGCGCGGCAACAGCCATGACTTTCGCTCTGTATCTGCCGTGCCTGTCGAGCTCTGACCATTCCTCGGCGGCCATGTAGACCCCGCGAATCACCGCGACGAGCTCGCCGCTTCGCGCGCGGGCGAAGAACGATGCTCGCGCTCCAGCGGTGCGTAAATCGCGAGTGAAGACCAACCGATCAACCAATGCCTGCTCAACCGGATTCACCATCCACCAAGACTGACCGGATGTGCTCAGGTGCCGGCACCGATTCGGTCGATCTGTGAGTAAGTGGGCCTGTGGAGAGCTAGACGATCAGAACAATGCGGTGTTTCGTTGTCGATGCGGTTGTTATAGCTGGTGCATCGAGAACACAATGCGGCATCGTCGGCGGAAGTAGCGCGGGTACTGCTGAGTGGCCGAGACGGGTCAGTTGACGATGTGCAGGGCGCGGGCGGCGCTCGTGATGCTGTCAGAGAGCGACGGGTAGACCGCGAAGGCGCGAGCAACTTGGTCGACCGTGAGGCGGTGTTCCACCGCGATCGCGATCGGCAGGATGAGCTCAGACGCGCGCGGGGCGACAATGATGCCACCGATCACGGTGCCGGACGCCGTGCGTGCAAACAGCTTCACGAATCCGTCCTTGATGCCCATCATCTTCGCTCGCGGGTTGGATGCGAGCGGCAGCTTGTAGATTTCGCCCTGCACTAGGCCATCTTCGATCTGCTTCTGGGACCAGCCGACCGTGGCAATCTCCGGCTGGGTGAAAATGTTCGAGGTCGCATTCCGCAGCTCGATGTGGTTGACCGCGTCGCCCATCGCGTGAAACACGGCCGTACGGCCTTGCATCGAAGCGACGGATGCCAGCGGCAGAAAATCCGAGCAGTCGCCAGCAGCGTAGATCATCGGCATCGAGGTGCGAGCGACCCTGTTCACGCGGATGTGCCCAGACTCGGTCAGCTGCACGCCGGCCTCCTCGAGCCCAATGCCCGCGGTGTTGGGGACGGACCCGACGGCCATGAGGCAATGGCTACCCTCGACCGTGCGACCATCCGAGAGGGTCGCGATGACGCCATCCTCCGTGCGCTCAATGGAGCTGGCCCTCGACTTGGACAGCACGGTCATTCCGTTGCGCTTGAAGACATCCTCGATGACGCGGGCGGCATCCGCGTCCTCGCCTGGCAGAACCTGATCGCGGCTCGAGATGAGAGTGACCTTCGCCCCGAGGGCGGTGTACGCCGACGCGAACTCGGCCCCGGTAACGCCGGAACCGACAACGATGAGATGCTCGGGGATGGTCTCGAGCGCGTACAGCTGGGTCCAGGTAAGGATGCGCTCGCCGTCGGGCTTGGCCGAATCCAGGATGCGCGGGCTCGCGCCTACCGAGATCACGACGGTGTCTGCGTCGATCTCGTCGAAGTCGGTGGCGCTCTTACCCTTGCCCGTGGAGACGATGATCCTGGTGGGGCCGTCGAGTCGCCCGGTCCCCTGGATAACCTTGACCCCGGATTTGATAAGCTGGGACTTCATGTCTTCGGATTGTTGGCGTGCGAGCCTCAGCAAACGCTGGTTGACGGCGGCGAGATTGACCGTTACCTCGGGGCGTACCGGCCTGCCGTTTTCGCCGCGGGTAAAGAACTGCACCCCGAGTTCGGTTGCATCACCGATGGCGTTCGCCGCTTCGGCGGTGGCGATGAGAGTCTTCGATGGGA
>JBDTAD010000236.1:0-1522 GCA_039924815.1 Lacisediminihabitans sp. | reverse complement strand
GCGGTGTCGATAAAAGTGATTCCAGCATCAAGCGCGGCGTGGATGGTAGCGATCGCCTGGTCGCGATCTGGCCGTCCTTCGATGGACAGTGGCATTCCGCCGAGCCCGATGGCGCTCACGGTTCTGTCTCCGATGCGGCGAAATCTCATTGCTCTACCTTAAGTGCGAAGTCTGCGAGCAGGCCGGGACGTCATGCGGCGGACCGCGTCGCATCCGCCAATTAGGATGTTCCTCATGGCCGCCCGTAATTCCTTCTATATTGCGACGCCCATCTTCTATGTCAACGACGTGCCGCACATTGGCCACGCTTACACCGAAGTTGCGGCGGACGTGCTCGCTCGCTGGCATCGGCAGAGCGGTGATGACACCTGGCTGCTCACCGGCACAGACGAGCACGGGCAGAAGATCCTGCGCACGGCCGTTGCAAACGACACGACCCCCAAGGCATGGGCCGACAAACTGGTGGCGGATGCCTGGCAGCCACTGCTGAAGACCATCAACATTCGCAACGACGACTTCATTCGCACCACGGACGAGCGCCACGAAAGTGCCGTTATCCTCTTTCTCAAGAAGCTGCACGACGACGGATTCATCTACTCGGGCGAGTACGAGGGGTACTACTGCGTCGGCTGCGAAGAGTACAAGCAGCTCGATGACCTGCTCGAAACGAAAGACGGCGATTACGCCGGGCAATTGGTCTGCAAGATCCATTCGATTCCTGTGGAAATCCTCAAGGAACGCAACTATTTCTTCAAGATGAGCCAGTTCGAGCAGCAACTTCTCGACCTGTACGAGAAGCAGCCGAACTTCGTGCAGCCGGAGAGCGTGCGCAACGAGATCATCCAGTTCGTCAAGGGTGGCCTCGACGACCTGTCCATTTCCCGCTCGAGCTTCGACTGGGGCATCAAGCTGCCGTGGGACGACAGCCACGTTCTCTACGTCTGGTTCGACGCGCTGCTCAACTACATCACTGCGATCGGCTACGGCACCGATCAGGCGAATTTTGACCGTCGTTGGCCCGCCACCCAACTCGTGGGTAAAGATATTGCGCGCTTCCACGCCGTGATCTGGCCAGCAATGCTCATGGCCGCAGGCCTCGAACCACCGAAGCAGGTTTTCGGCCACGGCTGGCTACTCGTCGGCGGCGAGAAGATGTCCAAGTCCAAGCTCACAGGTATCGCACCGGAGCAGATCACTGACACGTTCGGGGCGGATGCGTTCCGCTATTACTTCCTCAGCGCCATCCACTTTGGACAGGACGGCTCATTCAGCTGGGAAGATCTCGCGGCCCGCTACCAGGCGGAGCTTGCCAACGGGTTCGGTAACCTCGCCTCCCGCGTGGTCGCGATGGTGAACCGGTACTACGACGGCGTGCTTCCAGCGCCCGCAGAGTATCTCGACGTGGACGTCAAGGTGCACTCCGCGCTCGCGGTCGCCTATATCCAGGCGGATGCTGCGATGCAGCGCCTCGCGATCGACGAGGCCATCGCCGCCATCTGGACTGTCGTCGACGAGCTGAACG
>JBDTAD010000235.1:0-7656 GCA_039924815.1 Lacisediminihabitans sp. | reverse complement strand
ACCGGCCTTGATCACTTCGACATCCTGTACCTGCACGATCCAGAAGATCACCTCGAACAGGCGACAACCGAGGGGATCGGGGCGCTCATCGAGCTGAGAGAACAGGGAGTCGTAAAAGCTGTTGGGGCCGGTATGAACCAGTCCGCGGCGCTGTCGACGCTCATCCGTCGGGCCGACGTCGATCTCGTCATGCTTGCTGGCCGGTACACGCTGCTGGAACAGGGTGCACTGAACGATCTGCTTCCGCTTGCTCTCGAGAAGCAGGTTGGGGTCGTCATCGCCGGCGTCTACAACTCTGGCCTGCTCAGTTCGCCCCGCGCATCACCGAATGCCAAATACGACTACGAAGACGCCCCGATCGCTCTGATCGACCGCGCCAACGTGATTGCCGCTGTGTGCGAGCGTCACGGGGTGACTCTCCCCGAGGCTGCTCTTGCGTTCCCCCTGATGCACCCTGCCGTGGTTTCCGTGGTCGTTGGTTCGCGAAACGCTGACCAGGTCGACAGCAACGTGTTGCGTCACCAAACGCGCATCCCGACAGCACTGTGGGCGGAACTCGCGGAGGCCAACCTCATACCTGAGACCAGTACCTCAGCTCAGTGACAACATTCGCCCAATTTTTAGCCACTTCATTAATCTGACAGGACCGCTCATGCCTACTATCACCGCTGTGACAGCACACGATGTGCGATTTCCCACGTCGCTGACCGCCGACGGATCCGACGCCATGAATAAAGACGGCGACTACTCAGCCGCATACGTGGTCATTCATACGGATGACGACGCCGTCAAAGGCTATGGGTTCACCTTCACCATCGGTCGTGGCAATGACCTCTGCGTCGAGGCCGCTCGCCAGCGCGGGCTCCCACTCATCGGTCGGTCCGTTGAGGACTCCGTCGCCGATCTGGGTTCGGTCTATCGCTCGCTGAAGAGTGATTCGCAGCTGCGCTGGCTAGGACCGGAGAAGGGCGTGGAGCACCTCGCGATGGCCGCGGTCATGAATGCGATGTGGGATCTGGCGGCCAGAGTGGCCGGTAAGCCACTGTGGAAGCTGCTGAGCGATATGTCTCCGGAGCAGCTCGTTGACGTTGCCGATCTTCAGTACCTTTCTGACGCGATTACCCGCGAAGAAGCGATCGCCCTCCTGGCCGAGCAGGTTCCTACGCGTCGAGAACGTGAGGCAGAGCTCGCCCGGTCCGGCTATCCCTGCTACACGACGAGTGCGGGTTGGCTCGGCTATAGCGACGACAAGCTTCGTCGACTCTTGCAGGAAGCCGTTGACGAGGGCTACCACCACGTCAAGCTCAAGGTTGGAGCCAATCGCGAGGAAGACATCCGTCGCTTAGGTATTGCGCGTGAGGTTATCGGTTGGGATGCCAAGCTCATGGTTGACGCGAACCAGGTCTGGGATGTTCCGCAGGCTATCGACTGGATCGGAGACCTGGCGAAGTTCAAGCCGCATTGGGTTGAGGAGCCGACGAGTCCGGATGACGTGCTTGGCCACGCCGCGATCCGCAAGGCAATCTCGCCCATTGGCGTCGCAACGGGAGAACACGGAATGAACCGGGTTCTGTTCAAACAGTTTTTTCAAGCGGAAGCGATCGACTTCTGTCAATTGGATTCCGCGCGTCTTGCGAGCATCAATGAAATCCTCGCCGTGTACCTCATGGCGAAGAAGTTCGGAGTACCCGTCTGCCCTCACGCCGGCGGTGTCGGGCTCTGCGAGCTCGTGCAACACCTGTCGATCTTCGACTACATTGCCGTTTCTGGAACGCTGGAGAACCGGGTCACGGAATATGTAGACCACCTGCACGAGCATTTCGTCGATCCGTGCATCGTCAACGGTGGTGCCTATGTGCTTCCCACTCAACCTGGCTACAGCGCTCAGATGGTCACTGCATCTGTCGAGGAATACACCTTCCCGGACGGAGCCTACTGGGCATCCAGGAGTTAGGCGATGTCGTCGTCTGAGTCTTCGTGAAGTGAGTCTTCGACGACGAGGAGGTGGTGATTCATGAGCAGTCGTGCGCGGTCTGGCTGGTGCGCTGTGATGGCGGCGAGAATCGCGAGATGTTCCGAGTGAGCGTTCGACACCTGCCCGTGATTGTGAAGTCCTAACCACAGGCGAGCGCGTGAGGTACGGTTCGCGAGTGCATCAATAAGGGCGGCCAGTGGCGCGTTGTTCGAGCCCTGCGCGATGATGTGATGAAAAGCGATGTCGGCATCAAGGATGTGGCCATGATCATCCTCGTTGCCCGCGAGTACCAAAGGTTCAATTTCGCTCAGTATTTTTGCGGCCGCAGTAATCTGCTCCTCCGTTATGTACAAGGCCGCGCGCGCTGCAGCCTCCGTCTCGAGCACCCGCCGTACCGAGTGCAGATCGTGTCGGTGTTCGGCTGTTTGCAGGTCAACCATGAAGCCCATCGGCGCGAGCAGGAGGCTCGAGTCGAGGGAGGTCACGTAGGTGCCGTCACCCTGTCGTGTCTCCAGAACGCCCATGATGCAGAGGGCGCGAACACCCTCGCGCAGCGAGCCGCGTGAGACTCCGAGAGCGACCGCGAGGTCTTTCTCGATGGGCAGTCGGGAGCCCGGCCCCAGTGTGCCCGTGGTGATCATGTGCTTGATTCCCTGGAGCACGACATCCGTCTGGGATTGGCTGACCGCGGTCTGTGGGTCAGAAGTGCCTTGCGGCAACGTCGAAGTCATGCGGCAATTCTAAGCCAGGCCACTCGAAACATGCCGTTCTGAGGGACTAAGAGATCGGACAAATATCAATCATGGTGGCTCGTATTTACGAATCTGCGACAATAATGTGCAATACATCCGATGAAATGGCCCTGACTCGCTGACGAGTCCCACCTATGTAGGTAACGGAATATGCACATGAACACAGTAATCGATGCCCACCAGCACGTCTGGGATCTTGCGCGCTCGCGCTATGACTGGCTTGACTCCGACCTGGCGCCCATTGACCGCACGATCGAGATCGATGAGCTGATGCCGTCGCTTCGTCGCGCCGGGGTTGACGGAACGGTGCTGGTGCAGTCGGCGGACACTTATGAAGATACGGACCTCATGCTGGATGTCGCTGCCGCGAACCCCGTCGTGGTTGCCGTCGTCGCCTACGTTCCGCTGGATCGGCCCGCAGAGGTTGCCGAGCGAGTCGGCGCGTTGCGCAGCAACGACCTGATTGTCGGGGTGCGGAATCTCATTCACACGATGCCCGATCCACAGTGGTTGCTTCGGCCCGATGTCGACGAGAGCCTCGGTCTGTTGGAGAAAGCTGGCCTCACCTTCGACCTGGTCTCGGTGCTCCCCGAGCATCTGGCGCTCGTCCCACGATTGGTGGAGCGCCATCCGAACCTCAAGATCGTCATCGACCACTTGTCTAAGCCGCCGATTGGTCTGGACAATCGCGAACCGTGGTGGTCCCTCATCCAGGATGCCGCGTCAAGTCCGACTGTCTGTGCAAAGGTCAGTGGTTTGTACTCGGCGACGGGGGACTCCGGGTCATGGACGCCGCAGTCTGTGCGGCCATTCCTCGACCGCGCGATGGAAACTTTCGGGGCTTCGAGACTCATGTACGGCGGTGACTGGCCAATTTCGATCCTGTCCGGTGGCTATGACCGAGTCTGGGACGGCCTTCAACAGCTCGTGAGTGAACTGCCCGCTGCGGCCCAGCGGCAGATGTGGGCAGAATCTGCGATCGAGTTTTATGGCATTGCGCCCGCCCGCATCGCTCTGGCAATCGCTGCAGCGGGCAAGTAATCCAATCACTTACTGCTTAACCTCTGCCAATTGCGCAATATTTGGTCAAAATCCCAGATTTCGTAATGAATTCATCTGATCTATAGTACGATTTAGCCAAGTTGCGATCCCCCCAATGGTCGATTCTCAAACGAGTGGAGCTCCTTTGAGAGATTTGACCACCGGCGTCGGATTCTGACTTAGCAGCACCACGATGCAGATCCACAATGGCGTGTTCCTTGCGCCAGAACCTCACAAGGAGTGTCAATGAAGACGAGAAAGTTGTTGTCGGTGACAACGGCAATGGCGGCCATCGCTGTTGTCGGAATCGCCCTATCCGGCTGTTCAGCCGGTGGTGGATCCAAAGCCTCGGGTGCAGGGCAGACCGACTCTGGCGGGGCAATCACCGTCTGGGTTGACGCTCCTCGCGTGCCCGCAGCGGACGCCTTCAAGAAGGCCAACCCCAACATCAAAATCAACATCGTGCAGATCGACAGCACCGTTGGTGCTACGACGACTCAGCAGCACTTTGCGCAGTTCGACGCTGCGAAGAAAGGGTGGCCGGACGCCATCTTCTTCCCGTCTAACGATGACATCGCGTGGGCAGCCAAGACTGGCTACACCGCGAACATGAGTAAAGAAACCCCTGACCTGGTTTCTGGCTACACCAAGCCTGTACTCGCGCAGTGCCTCATCGACGGTAAGTACCAGTGTCTCCGCAATGACGCCGCTCCAGACGTGTTCTGGTACAACGCGGTGCTCTTCAAGCAGTGGGGTTACACCGTCCCCACTACTTGGGCTGACTACGAGAGCCTCGCCGTCAAGATCGCCCAGGACCACCCCGGGTACATCAGCGGCTTTACGGGTGACGCCTATGCACCCAACCGCTACCTGTGGGCTTCGGACTGCCCGACCAACGACCAGGTGAACGCGACAACGGTTCACATCAATCTGGCTGACCCGAACTGCAAGCGTGCTGAAAGCATGATGTCCACAATGGTGGGCGCCAAGGCGCTGTCCTCCGATGGCATCTTTGACGCGGATGCGACCACAGCGGGCCAGAAGCTCGTCATGAGTCCCGGTGCTGTCTGGTGGGGAAACTACCTGTTCGAGCAGACCTGGAAGCTGCCGAAGGGCAGCATGCAGGCGGCGCCCGGACTATCTTGGCCGGGATCCACCACGGCACAAATGGGTGACGAAGGTGGCGGACTGTGGGGCATGTCTTCGCACATCAAGGGCAAGGAACTGGCTAACACCAAGACCTTCATGAAGTTCGTTGTGAGCGACCCTGCCTGGCAGGTTGACCTGAGCACTGGTCTACCCGCGTTCACGGCGCAGCAGGAGCCATGGCTTAAGAAGCAGGCATCGGATGACTTCTATGCGGACACCGCGGCAACACTCGCGACCTTCGCTCCGGCCATCGCAACTGTGCCGACTGATTACGCCTACCTGCTCTATGACACCGGCGGAGAGTGGACCTCCACTATCGCCAAGGACCTTGCCGGCGGCAAGGACTTCGCGACAGCGTGGTCTGATTTTGGGACCGATCTCAACGCCAAGGCAAAAGCCGCTGGCTACACTGTGGTCACTTCTAAATAGTAAGAACTAAGAGAAATCCCTTGGAGTGCGGGCCGGCTCAGAGTCTGAGCCGGCCTCGCGCCGTTACCGTGACGTCCAAGTCTGTTCGCTCTGACACGACTGGTTGCATCCGCTTCTCATTAGGAACTTGTTCATGACATCTCACACGACAGCGTCGATCCGCGTGAAGCGACCAACGACCTCACCCACGGCTCGCACGCGTTCGAAGTCGACCGGCCACAAAGAGTCGCGCGGTGCCTGGGTACTCCTTGGGCCCTACCTCGTACTGCTCCTGATCGGTGGCGTCATCCCGATTGCCTACGCTCTGTACATCAGCTTTCAGCAAAGCCCCACACTTCTCGAACCAGACAAGTCGGGCTTCGGCGGCATCCAGTCCTACATCAAAGCCATCTCAGACTTCAGGTTCGCCCAATCCTTCGTCGATATTTTCTCCGTCCTGATCATCTGGCTGCCCATCATGATCGTCGCGATCGTGGGCCTCGCGTTGCTCGTGCACGCTAGTCCGGGTCGGTTTGGCAGCATCATGCGCTTCATTTATTACATCCCCGGTGCCTTGGGCGGTGTAGCAAACCTGATGCTGTGGGTGTACCTGCTCAATCCATCCCAGTCGCCGTTTTCTGGATTTCTCCACGGAATGGGGTACACGACCATCAAGCAGGTTGTCGCCTCCGACGGCAATCTCCCGGTCATCCTTGCCGCGATGCTCCTGCTGCAGGGCGTCGGCCAATGGATCGTGACGGTCAATGGTGGACTGAACAGTATCGACGACGAGGTGCTTGAGGCCGCGAGCCTCGATGGTGCGAATGCCTGGCAGCTTGCGTGGCGGGTAAAAATCCCGATGATCAAGCAGTGGATTGGTTATGCAGCCCTGCTCAACCTCGCGTATGGATTCCAGCTCTTTCTTGAGCCGTACCTGCTCAACCAGGTCGCGTCCGGGGCACTACGCTCAGAGTTCGCGCCCACCCAGCTTGGCTACTGGTTCGCGTTCGTTGGCAACGACTTCCCGGCGGCTGCCGCGATGAGCATCATCATTGTCGTCATCACGCTCGCCATCGGGCTTGTGGTTGTATTCCGAAGCGGGCTCTTCAGCATGGAGGAAAACTGATGTCGGAGATCGCTACCCGTAGGAGGATCCCACAGCGCGCCGATGCCGTGCGGCGGTGGGATGCCGGGCGCATTGCTCGGGTTGTTTTCATGTCGTTCGTTGCGCTCGCCTTCCTGTATCCGCTCATCGGATTTTTGGTGGTCGCTCTTCGTAGCGACGCGAGCGTTGCCAATAACACCGGCGGCTTCCTCGGGTTTGGCGGAATCTCCTGGGCCGGTATCCAACACAGCTGGGAGCAGATCATTTCCTACGGGGGCGCCGACACCCCGCACGTGTACGCAACCTGGATCGGCAACACTTTATTCGTCGCGATCTGCGGCGGAATCCTTGCGCTCCTTGCGGCGTTGCCGTCTGGCTACGCACTGGCGCGCCTGCGTTTTCGGGGAAAGCGGCTCGTTCTGATCATCACTCTTCTTGCGATGGTCATGCCGAACACCGTCCTCGTGATCCCGCTTTTCCTTGAGGTCAACGCGGTGGGTGCCGTGGGGGAGCTGTGGCCGGTTGCGGTGATCATGGGATTCTTCCCGTTTGGTGTCTACCTGTCTTTCATCCACTTTCGAACGGCCATGCCGTACGAACTGGTCGAAGCGGCACGCGTTGACGGACTGGGCGAGATTGCGATCTTCCTTCAGATCGCGTTGCCGATCTCCAAGCAGGCCGTGGCGCTGGTGGCTTTCTTCTCGTTCGTCGCGAACTGGACGAACTTCTTCCTGCCGCTTGCCCTCTTGACCTCGAGCTTCGGCACCCAGACAATCTCGGTGGGAATTCAGAGTCTGATCAGCTCCAGTCCGCTGTTCAACCCGACCACGGCCGCGGGACTCTCGGTGAAGTTGTACATGCCCGAACTCGCGCTAGCGACGGCAATCTCCACGATTCCGCTGCTGATCGTGTTTATTGTTGCCCAGAGGTTCCTCATCCGCGGACAAACTCTCGGAGCGGTTAAGGGATAGTTCGTGGAGTTTGCTGAGTTCGCGCCCGCGGCGGCGTACACCCTGTTGTTGCCGGCTGCCCCCAGGCCGATTGTCATCCTGGGCGCTGGCGGAATCGTGCGCGATGCGCACCTACCCGCGTATCGAAAGGCCGGGTTCACCGTCGCCGCGCTCTGTGACCGCGATCTGAATCGCGCCACCACGCTAGCGGCCGAGTATGGGATTGGTGGAGTGTTTGACTCCATCGCGGCGGCGGTTGAGGCTGCGCCGAGTGAC
>JBDTAD010000234.1:0-5111 GCA_039924815.1 Lacisediminihabitans sp. | reverse complement strand
ACGTAGCGGCGAGAAGGGCCACGGATTCGCTCTGGCCGGAACCATCATCGGCTACGTGGCGTTCGTCCTCACCGTGATACTCATCGTTGCGATTGTCGTGGGGGTGACCCTGGGGGCGTCTCGGCTGCAATCAGAAGTACGCGGTCTCAGCCACTCGCAGTCGAGTGCCCAGCCAGAGAAGTCAGACGGCTCACAGTCCTCCGCGACGGGCACCTACTCTGATGAGTTCTGCCACGATCTATTCGTGGTAGTGCAGAGTGCGCGGACGGCCATGAAGGACCCAAGCCAGTCAGACTCGGTGCGTGAGGCTTATGCGGCCCTCGCTGCCGTATCGAGCCCGCACCAGGAGTCCTACCAGAGCATGGCCGATATTCTCACGAACCCGACAGGTGTCAAAGCGGACCAAATCAAGACTGCCACCAGCGAATTTACTAAGGCCGCACAGAGCGACATTCTTGCGTGCGCGGGAAGGCTCAAGTAGCCGTCCCGAGACCGCCCAAAGTTACACAGTTACGCCCTCGGTCACCTGACCGGGGGCGTAACTTTTACAGATCGATGACGAGGTCGTTGCCGTGTGCGCCGTAAAATTCAGATTGCTGTTTCATTAGCTCACACCTGGAAACGCCTGGCTCAACTCCTTAGACCGTGCCCCCAAAGTCCAGTTCGCGTTACATCGCCCAGATCTCATCGTGCCGCTCTGGTGGCAAACTTGGCCACATGATTCTGGAGCACGCGATCCTGCCCGTCCGACCCGGTGCGGAGGAGGAGTTCGAACAAGCCTTTGCCTCAGCGCGAGCACTTATAAGCCAGCAGCCAGGGTTCCGCAACCTGTCACTCTCACGCTCGATCGAGTCGCCGAATCTTTACCTGTTGCTCGTGGAATGGGATTCGGTCAAGGCACACACCGAGGGGTTTCGCACGTCACTGACGTATGACGCGTGGAAGCGACTTCTCCACCACTTCTACGAACCGTTCCCGGTCGTTGAGCACTTCGCCCCAGTCTCGTAAACTCGCAACACACCTAAAGAGAAGAGCGGCCCATGGCTACAGAAAACGGCGGCTTCACGGCCGCGGAACGCGACGCGATGAAAACGCGCGCCGCCGAGCTGCGAGCCGAGGGCAAGAAGGGTGCCAAGCTGGCCGATGGCCTGCAGGCCCTCCTCGACGCAATCCAGAAGATGACCGCGGATGATCGCACCCTCGCCGAGCGCGTGCACGTGACCATCACGGCGAGCGCGCCGGACCTCCTGCCGAAGACCTGGTACGGCATGCCCGCCTACACGAACGCGGAGGGCAAGGTCGTTGTCGCCTTCAAGAACGCGGGCAAGTTCGGCACCCGGTATTCGACACTGGAGTTTCAGGATGCCGCCAACCTCGACGCTGGGGAGATCTGGCCAGTGTCCTTCGCCATGAAGTCCTGGAGCACGGCAGCAGAGAAGAAGATCGTCGAACTGATGAAGGCCGCGATCTCTTAACGAGCCCGGTAGCGCGGACCGCAACTCATGTGAGAAGGTATCGATCCACTCTTCACCAGAGAGAGCCTCGGCGCTATTTCGCAACCTGAATCTCGACTTACCTCGCCCGCTCCTGGTTGGCGAGCAACCAGGAGACGAGCGAGGTAAGGTCGAGGGTTTCAGTTGGCGGTAATTCTATCGCGGCCGGGTCGATCCGATTAATGGGCATCTGGCTTTCTCCGATCATCACCGCACCACTCCCACGGACTAGTGGAGTTACTCAGAACTTTCCGGCGCTGATATCAGCGAGGTTTACTCGGGAGATCTGGTAGGCGATCCTGTCGTCTGGGGTCCGGCCCGGTTCACCGCCCGTCAGCAGTACCGGAATCCCCGTACTGGCATTGATCGTCATCGTTTCTTGGTAGTTCGGAATGGTTGGGCTTGTCAGCGCCAGCGTGAGCGTTGGCTGCCCCTGGGTTGTGGTGTTGGTGACGGCAACTTCCGGAAGCGTCGAGAGGATGCGGAGAACCCCGGCGCGAGCCTGCGAGTTCCCTGCCCCCGCGACGAGGGCATCCAACGAGTTCTCCCAAACCCAACCATCGACCCTGTTTGGCTTCGGAATGCCGCCAAGGTCAGCCATCTTCGCGCGGGCGGCGGACAGGTCGCCGCTCGCTGCGGAGATCGCTACTGCGACTGCCTGCATGGATCCGTCGCCGCGGAATTTTACGGAATTGTCGCTGCCGAGTTTTGTAGTTGCGGCGATTGCCGAGGGAAGACCACTCGTCGTGGGCGCGTAGTAATAGCGGCCACTGTCTGTGTAGAGATCCACGCCGTTATACGGTGCCTTATTTCCATCGGTCGTTGTTCGAAGCACCAGCGTCGAGTCGCCGGCAGGCGCTGAGCTTTTAGCCGTGATGTTGTCGGCCAGATGCATCAGCGGGGCGGATGCGACCACCGCCGCCGAAATGCTGCTCGCCTGCCCGTGAGGAGACGCCTGCGGCTGAACCGTTGTCACGACGACCAAGGCCACCGCTGCCGCCGCCGCCGCAAATCCAATTCCGATTCCGACGGTGCGCCGCACCATTCGACGGTGGTGCCGCTTGCGCACAGGCCGCAACGATCTCTCGGCGGCAGCCTCCAAGTCGATTGCGGTGTGCAGAGCCGTGCGCGCTCGTTCCAACGCCTCGCCCGACAGTTTGTCCACATCGCCAAGCCGGCTAACTAACCCCAATTCGTCAACAATCATTTTCTTTCTATTCCTCTCGTGATCGTTCACTTCGACTCCTTAATCAGGTCCAGACCGGACATAAGCTCTTCCATCCCTGGACTGCTTCGCAATTCCAGGCGAGCTTGGTGCAGGTGACGGTACGCACTACCCGAGGGGATCCCGAGTACTCGTGCGGCATCCACCACGCTGAGGTCCTCCCACGCCACGAGAAACAAGACCTCTCGCTCGGATGGGCGAAGGCGCATCAGCGCACTGCGCAACATCGCGTGGGTATCGAGTCCGTTCTCTACGACAGTCCAGGGGTCCCATGCGGCACCTAGCTCTGCTACGTCCGATCGCGAATCCTCCGGTGGCACGGACCGCCAGTGGCGTCGAAGCATGTTGCGAGCCACCCCGAAAAGCCACGGTCGGGCATCGGGAAACGAGCGATCATAGCTGTTGCGCGACGTGAACGCCGCCAGCCACACCTCACTCAGCATGTCTTCCGCCGCTTCCCGGCCCACCCGCCGAACGAGATAGGCGCCGATAGCCGCTTCGTGCCGCACGATCACCCCAACAAAAGCTTCTCTGTCGCCGGCTAGAGAACAGCCGATCAATTCCGCATCCGATGCCACAGTTCTCCTCGAATATTTATCGCCCTACACCTTGTACTTGCCACCGCACCCACAAAACCCTTCACACCTTCCACCCGAAGCCTTGAGGAATGCCCCCAAGAGACTGATCTCAATGAACGCTGAGCTCGAAATGAACGCTGAGCTCGAGTCGTGCCATCGGCCAGCCATCGGGTCAAGTGCGAGAGAATTGATGTCGTGACCGACTTCGAACGCCTTCATGACATCCACTACCGCGGCTTCGCCAGTGATAACTACGCGGGCGTGCATCCGGCCGTGCTCGAGGCGATCGCCATCGCAAACGGCGGCCACCAGATCGCCTACGGCGAAGACGTCTACACGGCCAAGCTGCAGGAGGTCGTGAAGCACCACTTCGGCGAGCAGGCCGAGGCGTTCCCCGTGTTCAACGGCACCGGGGCGAACGTGCTCAGTCTGCAATCGATGCTGCCTCGCTGGGGCGCCATCATCTGCACGGCGACCGCCCACATCCACACGGACGAGAACGCGGCCCCCGAGCGCGTCGCCGGTCTCAAGTTGCTCACCGTGCAAACTCCGGATGGCAAGCTCACCCCCGAGCTCATCGACACCGAAGCCTGGGGTTGGGGAGACGAGCACCGCGCCCAGCCGCTCGCCGTCAGCATCACCCAGACCACAGAACTTGGCACCGCGTACACGGTGGCCGAAGTGAAGGCGATCGCCGATCACGTGCACTCCAAGGGCATGAAGCTGCACATGGACGGCGCCCGCGTCGCCAATGCAGCGGCCAGCCTGCAGGTACCTCTTCGCGCGTTTACGACGGATGCCGGGGTCGACATCCTCAGCTTCGGTGGCACCAAAAATGGCCTGCTCTATGGCGAGGCCGTCATCGTGCTCAACCCGGACGCCTCAGAGGGACTGCACTTTCTGCGCAAGCTCAACATGCAGCTCGCGAGCAAGATGCGTTTCGTGAGCGCGCAACTCATCGCCCTGCTCAGCAACACCCTCTGGATCGACTCCGCCGGGCACGCCAACGACATGGCAGCGCACCTGCGCCGCTCGCTCGAACACGGCATTGAGGCCGGCACGATCACCGGCCTCGCCTTCACGCAGGAGACACAGGCCAACGCCGTGTTCGCGACGCTACCGACGGATGCCGCAAACCGCATCCGCGAGCAGTTCCGCTTCTACGACTGGGATCCGGCTGCTGGCGAAGTGCGCTGGATGTGCGCGTTCGACACCACGGAAGCCGACGTCGACGCCTTCGTCGCCGCGATCACCCGCGAGCTCGCCGCCTGAGTAGCTACTGAAAAAACGCAGCACCTACCCCACGCAGCGCTACTGCAGCGCGAGCGCCGTCTTGATAGCCTCGCCGATCGCGGGCTTCAGCGTGAGGGTCCACGTCACCGTGAGGTGATCCTGGTCGCGGTACACGTTCGCCCCGCCGACGACGCTGAAGCACTTCTTGGCATCGCAGTACTTGTCGGTGAAGTCGAGCAGAATCGCGCCCGCTGTTCCCGCTGCAGCTTCAATCGGATCGACCTTCTTCAGCACATCCGCTCGCAGCTCAGTGCAGTCAGCCGGTGAACTCACCCGCAGGCACTTGTTCGGGTCTTCGGCGAAGTCCGGATTGTCGACGAGAGTGACGATCGGCGCACCCTTTGCCTCTTTCCACGCGGTCACATACCCGTTCGAGACTTCGGCGGCCGTCGCGTTCGGATAGGGCGTGTCAGCGAGCGACGCCGTGAAGATCGCATCGTAGGTGGGCTGCTTCTCAAGCTCAGACTTGAAGTTCGTCTTCCACTGCGCACAGGAGTCAGTGAACGCGATACTCGGGCCGCC
>JBDTAD010000233.1:0-6359 GCA_039924815.1 Lacisediminihabitans sp. | reverse complement strand
GGCGTCGAACTCCGGGCTCTTTTGTACTACATCGCGCACCGCGACGTCATTGATGATCACGTCGTACACGCTGACGGTCTCAGAGCGATGTTCAATCCCCAGCGCGGTCGAGGCATTCCCTTGCGGGTCAAGATCGATAACAAGCACCCGGGCGCCGTTCCGAGCCAGAGCTGCGGCAAGGTTGACGGTAGTGGTCGTCTTACCCACGCCTCCCTTTTGATTGGCGACGGTGAAAACTCGGGTTTTCTCAGGGAGCGGGAGCGCTTCCGCAGCTAGAGCCTGCCTGCGGCGAGTGATCTCCGAGAGCTCACGGGCCAGGGGGGTGTCATCGAGACTGAAGGGCGAACTGGACTTAGGAGTGGAGGGCTTCGGTGCAGCCTTCCCGTTAGACGACGCGGGTGCGGTTGTATCCGCGACAGCGGTGGGCTCCGGAGACTCCTCCTCGGGGCTAACGCTCGTGGAGTCATTATTGGAATTGCCGTCGACCGCAGTCTCGCCGCTGCCGATTGCAGCGCCTTCCTTGGAATCTAGCGTGCTCTCGAGCGTGTCACCGTCTTCTACCTCTGTGGCGACGTCGGCGTTCGAAGCTGCCTCTGCCTCTGCAGCTGTCGGCAGTTCGACGTCGAGCTCTGCGTGTACATCTACTTCTGGCACATGCGTGTCACCATCGTGAAACTCTGCGGCGGCGGCCGAGCGCTCTTCGTCAGCCCCAGCGACTCCAGACGTGCCGTCCAGTTCCCCTGTCGCATCCCCCGGCTCGATCGCGTCGTGCGACTCCATCTCGCCAGAGGGTTCAGTCGACACATCATCTTCGTGATGCTGCGCCGGAACATCCATAATGTCCATCACGGCGGTCGCTGCACCCTCCTCACTGAGGGTCGGCCCGACCGTTGAGTCGACCTCGTTGCCAGAGGTTATCGCCTGCGCTTCGGCTGACTCGTCGTAGGGATGTTTCACGTGAAACCTTCTTGCTTGGTGGAGATGAATCCGCGGAGTCAGCGACGACGCTATTGCCACACCGCTCGTGACCCTGGTGCCAAAACTTCTGCGGTTAGGAACGACTAGTCAACTGTAGCCCGAAAGACTCTCGTGACCTCTGGAACCAGCCCCTCACCGAGTGTCACAACCTCAACCTCGGTGAGATGCGCATTCCGGATGACCTTCGCGGCGGCGTAGATCTCCTTCTGAACACTTATGCCCTTCAGAAAGATCAATTCCCCGCCAGACCGCACGAGCGGAACCGTGAGGGGAATCAGCTTCGACAAAGCACTCACCGCGCGCGCCGTAGCTTGGTCAAGCCAAGGTGAAAACTTTGCGTCCTCCGCACGAGACCGGACCACTTCCACATTTTCCAGACCGAGCTGTGCGGCCTCATGACGAAGCCACTCAACCCTGCGCTCCATGGGCTCAATGAGAACCATCGTCACGTCCGGACGCGCTATCGCCAACACCAGGCCAGGTAACCCGGCCCCACTCCCGATGTCACCGACTCTGCCGGGCCTCAGCAGCGGCGCTGCTAGCGCACAGTTGATAATGTGCCGCGACCAGAGTCGCGGAAGCTCCAATGGTCCGATAAGCCCGAGTTCCTCACCCCGTGCCGCCAAATCCGCAGTGTACTGACGAGCAACATCGATGTAATCGCCGAACACCGCGGAAGCCACGGTCGGCTCTTCTTCTACAGGAGTGTCCGTCAATGTTTCACGTGAAACTACGCGCGGGTGATCACCGTGTGGCGATCACGCCCTTCGCCCTCTGACTCCGAAGAGAAGCCACGTGTGGCCACAAGATCATGCACAAGCTTCCGCTCGTAGGAGGACATCGGAGGCAGTGAAGCGGATGCCGCGCCGCCTTCGATACGCCCAATTGCGTGATCCACGAACCCTGCGAGCTCAGCTTCTCGCGCCTGCCGCGACCCACCGACATCCAAAATCAACCTGGAAAATGAACCCGTTTTCGCTTGCACTGCAATGCGCGTGAGTTCCTGAAGAGCGTTCACCGTCTCGGGCTTTGATAGCAAGCGAAGATTGCTGTCCTCGCTCGAATTCACTGACACGTACGCTCGACCCGCACGCGCATCAATGTCGATGTCACCATCCAGATCAGTGATGTCGAGAAGTTCCTCGATGTAATCTGCCGCGACGTCGCCCTCTTCTTCGAGTTGCGCAAGTGAACGTTCCGCCCGTGCATCAGGGGCTTCGTGGTTGACCTGATCACTAATCTCCGAGGCGGAAACCTGTACTGCTTCTGACAAGGGCTTGTTCTCCATCTGCGAGGCTGAATCGTGGGGGATAGGCGTGTGAACCGACACTACTTCTTTCCGCTCGGCTTCTTCTTATTGCGATTCTTTGAATTCACGGGCTGCTGCCGCTGGGGGCTTTTGGCCTCTTCAATAACCTCTGGCTTACCGTCTTCAACGATCGTGATGCCCTTGCGCTGAGCACGTTTGGCTAAGCGAGCCTCGCGAGCAAGGGCCGCCTCGCTACCAGGCGTCGGCAGGTTCCGGATGACCAAGAACTGCTGACCCATGGTCCAGATGTTCGAAACGAGCCAGTAGAACATAACACCGAGCGGGAAGGTGAACCCAGAGAAGGCAAACACAAGCGGCAGGATGTACAGCAGAACCCTCTGCTGCTTGAACATCGGGCTGTTCTTCATCTCAGTCGACTGGTTCTTGGACATAATCTGCAGCTGCGTAATGAACTGCGAACCGGTCATCAAAACGACCATGGTGGCCGCGATCACGATGACCGCGACGTTACCGTGTGCTGAACTGATCGAATCCCTCAGCGGTGCGACGCCGAACAGGATCGCCTCACCAAATGACTTCGACAACTCTGGGTTCAACAGACCAACACCCGCCGCAGTCTCACGCTGTGCGTTGTTGAGCACCGAGAACAAACTAAAGAAGATCGGCATCTGAATCAACAGAGGAAGACAAGAGCTCAGGGGATTAGTCCCCGACTTTTTATACAGCGCCATCGTCTCGCGAGACATGGCTTCGCGGGAAAACTGATCCTTCTTCCCCTTGTACTTCTCCTGAATTTTCTTGAGTTGCGGCGCAACCTCGAGCATTCTGCGCTGGCTCACGATCTGCTTAACAAAGATCGGCACCAACGCGGCACGAATGATCAGTACCATGCCAACAATCGCTAGAACCCAAGTTAGCCCAGCGTTCGGATCCATCCCGAAGAACGTGAACAGTGAATGGAATGCGACGAGCAGCAACTCCACAACCCACTTAATGGGCCAAAGAATGCCGTCGATGATCGCGGGAAAATTCATTGTTGTAGTCAGCCCTTTCCGTGGCTACTCGCTGTTACAAAACCAAACCGCGTGACCGCGTACTTCTCTCTGCGTGGCGCCGGCACATCGTCGATGCCACCGGCAGCCCACGGATGACAGCGAGCAATCCGCCAAATACCCATGGCGCAGCCCCGAATCACTCCGTACTCCTGAATGGCGCGCAGCGTATACGCGGAACAGGACGGGTAGTAGCGGCACACGTCACCATACAAAGGCGAAATAACAGTGCGATAAACGCGCAGAATCACGACACACAGATTGCGCGGGACGAGTAGGAGAAACACAACCACGTGCTTCATTTCTTCACCTCAGCCCTAGCCGCAATGCCTAACATTTCCCCACGGAGAGTAACCCAAGTAGCCCCCGCCGAAATCGGCAGGGCCCGGACTACAACGTCAACACCCGGACGAACACGGCTCAGCAGATCAAAACTTGCTGCCTTCAGCCGCCGCCTGACCCTATTGCGAATCACTGCATTGCCCACGTTCTTCGCAACGATGAACCCAAACCGCACAGGACCATCATCCGTGCGATCAAATACGTAGCTAACAAAGTGACTGGACCCGACCTTACGACCACGACGAACTACACGCCGATAATCCTCGGCCCGTACTACCCGGTTCACCCTGGCAAGCACAACGACTCAGACGTAGGCGGCGTCACACCGACGCTAAGCGGAGAGTTCGGTGCGGCCCTTGCGGCGACGAGCACTCAAGATTGAGCGTCCAGCGCGAGTGCGCATACGCAGACGAAACCCATGAACCTTCGCGCGACGCCGGTTGTTTGGCTGAAAAGTTCTCTTACTCATAATCAATCTCCACGTGTTGGAACTCCGCAAGGCCAGCAGTGAAGCCAAGGAAAGTAGAAGGGTTAGCCAAGAAGGCTAGAGGTCAACTGATTAAAGCTACGAGCTTTAAGCGCTGCGGTCAAACCTCAGGCACCGTGAAGTCCATCTTATCCACATGTGTAAAACCCGTGCTTCGCCCCCGACAGGCCATACAAACTAAGGTAGGGGCACTACACAGTCGGTGGATAACCCTGTGAGTAAGTAAAACTTCACGGGAGGAAATTGTGAGCGAGTTGGAGGATCCGACCCAGGAAATTTGGCAGGCAGTCCTCGTGAGTCTGCGCGAAGACGAGCGAATCACTCCACAATTACAAGGCTTCCTGAGCCTGGTCGAACCTAAGGGTGTGATGGCCGGGACTCTCTACCTAGAAGTTCCCAACGATCTCACTCGTGGCATGCTCGAGCAGCGAATTCGGCTTCCATTGCTCAATGCAATAACAGCTCTCGGTGACGACGTACCCGTGAGTAACTTCGCAATAGTGGTAAATCCTGAAATCACTCATGACTCTCTCGACCACAGCCCAGAAATTGCACAGCAGTCCTACATAGATCAACCAGTCTCACCAATTCCGGTAGAGGCCTCATCCACGACCAGACGGAGTGACTCGAGGCTTAACCCCAAATACAACTTCGACAACTTCGTTATCGGCAGCTCCAACCGCTTCGCTCACGCCGCAGCAGTGGCTGTCGCTGAAGCTCCCGCGAAGGCTTACAACCCACTCTTCATTTACGGCGACTCCGGTCTCGGCAAAACGCACCTTCTCCACGCGATCGGCCACTACGCAGAAAGCCTTTATCCAGGAATCCGCGTTCGCTACGTCAGTTCCGAAGAGTTCACTAACGATTTCATTAACTCAATCGCCAACAACCGCTCATCAGCTTTTCAATCCCGCTACCGCGAGATTGACATCCTGCTCATCGACGACATCCAATTTCTTCAACGAGCGGTGGAAACCCAAGAAGCCTTCTTCCACACTTTCAACACCCTGCACGATCACAACAAACAAGTAGTAATCACCAGTGACTTGCCACCCAAACTCCTTACCGGGTTTGAAGATCGGATGCGCTCCAGATTCGAGTGGGGTCTGATCACTGATGTGCAAGCGCCCGACCTTGAAACTCGTATTGCCATCCTTCGCAAGAAGGCCCAGAGTGAAAAACTTCAGGTCAGCGCAGAAATTCTGGAATATATGGCTACTAAGGTCTCTTCCAATATCCGGGAGCTCGAGGGAACACTGATCCGAGTAACGGCATTTGCGAGCCTCAATCGTACGCCGGTGGATCTAGCCCTGGTCCAGACTGTGCTCAAAGACCTCATTACTCTCGACGAAGACAACGTGATCGCGCCGGTCGACATCATTAATCACACCGCCGAGTACTTCAAGCTAAGCGTCGACGATCTGTATGGTTCATCTCGTTCCCAGGCCGTCGCCACAGCTCGACAAATCGCAATGTATCTGTGCCGTGAAATGACAAATCTGTCGCTACCAAAGATCGGTCAACTCTTCGGCAACCGTGACCACACAACGGTCATGTATGCGAATAAGAAGATCACTGAACTAATGAAAGAGCGGCGCTCAATCTATAACCAGGTCACAGAACTCACCAGCAGAATCAAGCAGAACCACCGATTCAACAAGGACTGACACCGGCCCATATCTACAGTGTTGACAACCTGTGGATAACTACAGCCAACTATCTCCTAACTGTGGATAAAACTCGTTGCTCTGTGGATGTTCCTGAAGACCAGACCAAACACCTCGTTGTAATTCATCACCCACTACACACCCGCTCCACATCTTTCACCGTTGTAGTTTCCCTCTTAGGACTGTCAAATCAAGGGTTATCCACAGTTTGCACAACGGTTAAGAGTATTAATCCTTAAAGAATTAATGGAGGGTGAAAATAACCCTCTGGGTCCACTGTCACAGAGGCTGTGCCAGTATGGGTTTTTCGGACCATCGTTCGTCGGTAAGGGGTGGAAATGAAGTTCCAGGTCAATCGTGACGTCTTCAGTGAGGCCGTCTCCTTTGCAGTAAAACTTCTTCCGCAACGCACAACGCTGCCAATTTTGAGTGGTGTCCTCATTGAGACGACGGATGACGGTCTCACTCTTTCGTCATTCGACTACGAAGTCTCAGCACAAACCACGATCTCAGCAGAAATCGATGAGCCAGGGCGGATACTGGTTTCCGGGCGCCTCTTGGCA
>JBDTAD010000232.1:0-2634 GCA_039924815.1 Lacisediminihabitans sp. | reverse complement strand
ACGTCGGCGAGAACAAGCTCTTTGCAGAGCAGTACCTGCAGGGCAAGCTCGAGGTGGAGTTCGTTCCCCAGGGTACCCTGGCTGAACGGCTACGCGCAGGCGGCGCTGGCATCGCGGGCTTCTACACGAAGACCGGCGTCGGCACGATCATTGCGGAAGGCAAGCCCACCGAGATCTTCGACGGCGAAGAGTACGTGCTCGAACGCGGCATCGTCGCGGATCTCGCGCTCGTCCACGCCAACACGGCGGATGCGGCGGGCAACCTCATTTACCGCCACACCGCCCGCAACTTCAACCCGATCATCGCCACCGCGAGCAAGTTCACCGTCGCTGAAGCCGAGCACGTGCTCACCGACAGCTTCATCGATCCAGACATCATCGTCACGCCGGGAATCTTCGTGCAACGGCTCGTCCAGACGGTTCCCCGCGTCAAAGACATCGAGCAACGCACCGTTCGGCCCCGTCTCGCGGATGACGGCGCCCCGCTCGCGAAAGGAGCATGACATGGTCTGGACTCGCGACGAGATGGCGGCAATAGCAGCCACCGAAATCACCGACGGCCAATACGTGAACCTCGGCATCGGCATCCCCACCCTGGTCGCTAACCACCTCAGACCCGGCGTCTCGGTCACCCTGCAGAGCGAAAATGGTCTGCTCGGCATGGGACCGTTCCCCTTTGAGGGAGAGGAGGATGCGGACCTCATCAACGCGGGCAAGCAGACGGTCACCCTGCTCCCCGGCGGCAGTTACTTCGACTCGGCTACCTCTTTCGGGATGATCCGCGGCGGCCACGTGGCCCTCGCCATCCTCGGAGCGATGCAGGTTTCCGAACGCGGAGACCTCGCCAACTGGACCATCCCGGGCAAGCTCGTCAAGGGCATGGGCGGCGCGATGGATCTCGTCGCCGGAACCCCGCGCATCCTCGTGCTCACGGATCACCGCTCAAAAGACGGCGCCTCCAAGATCCTCAGCGAGTGCACCCTTCCACTCACCGGGCGAGGCGTAGTCGACCGAATCATTACGGACCTCGCCGTCTTCGACGTGACGGATGCTGGGCTCGTTCTACGAGCGATGGCTCGCGGCCAGTCACTCGATAGCATTCGTGAGGCAACCGCCGCAGACTTCACAGTGGATCTCGACCAAGCCTTAGTCGCTACAGCAACAGGAGAACAAGCATGACCGCCGTCATCGCGGGGTACGCCCGCACACCGTTCGTTCGTTACCTTGGCGCATTCGGCACGGTGAAAGCCACGGAACTCGGCGCCCATGCCATCCGCGCCGCCTTGGCGCGCGCTGGGGTTTCACCGGAGTCGGTCGATCAGGTCGTGGCCGGCCAAGTGCTGCAAGCCGGTGCTGGGCAGAACCCGGCGAGGCAGTCGGCGGTCGGCGCGGGCATCCCGCTGTCCGTTCCCGCAGTAACCCTCAACGTGGTCTGCCTCTCGGGCATCGAGGCGATCGCGATGGCGACCCGGCTTGTCGTGAGCGGCGAAGCTCGCATCGTTGTCGCAGTCGGCCAGGAATCGATGTCACTGGCCCCGCACATCCTGCCGAAATCCCGCACCGGAGTGCGGTACGGAGCGATGGAGATGCTCGACACGATGGAGCACGACGGTCTCTCCGATGCGTTTGAGGCCCGTTCGATGGGCGCCTCCACCGATGCGTATGGCGAGCCGCTCGCAATCACGCGCCAGGCGCAGGATGAGCTGGCTGCGGCTTCGCACCAGCGTCTCGCGGCATCCGAAGAATTCTTGTCCGGCGAGATCGCGCCGTACACAGTGCCCGGCCGACGCGGAGACACCGTGGTCGCCACCGATGACGGTGTGCGTGCGGATACGACGGTCGAGTCTCTGTCGAAGCTCAGGCCTGCTTTCACCCCGGATGGCACCATCACTGCGGGCAACTCGTCACAGATTTCGGATGGCGCAGCAGCCGTCGTGATCATGACCGAGGCCACCGCGCTAGAGGAGGGCATCACGCCAATGGCGCGCATTCTCAGTCACGCACTGGTCGCTGGGCCGGATGTCTCCCTGCACGCCCAGCCCGCTCACGCGATCACCGCGGCGCTGGCCAAGATTGGGCGCCATGCCGACGAGCTCGCAGCGGTCGAGATAAACGAGGCCTTCGCCGCGGTCGGCGTGCACTCAACCGAGTTGCTGGGCGTGCATCCGGCCATCGTGAATGCGCACGGCGGTGCCATCGCTCTCGGACATCCGATTGGAGCGTCCGGCACCCGCATCGTCGGCCATCTTGCCCGGCGCCTTGCCGCTGCCGGACCAGGATCAATCGGCGCCGCGGGAATCTGTGGCGGCGGCGGTCAAGGATCGGCGATCATCCTGCAATCGGTGTGATGCATGGTGGCAGCGACGAAATAGGGCACGCTAAGTAGGTGGACTACGCACAAAACCCAGCCGACGGCATCCGTATCGCGTATCGAGTGCAGGGCAGCGGGCCCGCACTGGTGATGGTGCACGGCACGGCGCTGTCGCAGGCGATCTGGCGCGGATTCGGTTATGTGCGCGAGTTCGAAGCCGACTTCACCACGATCACTCTCGACCTGCGCGGGCACGGCCGCAGCGATAAGCCACACGAACGCACCGCGTACACGGCGGAGGCGATGGTCTCGGATGTGCTGAC
>JBDTAD010000231.1:0-3455 GCA_039924815.1 Lacisediminihabitans sp. | reverse complement strand
GACCTCGACGAGCGCGCGCTCTGGCCGCAGTACCAGGAGGCGTACCAGCTGGCGCTAGAGAAGACCTCGACTCCGGATGCCCCGTGGTATGTCGTTCCCGCCGACCACAAGTGGTACGCCAGGATCGCCGTACAGCAACTGCTGATCGATGCCCTGCAACGGCTCGACCTGGCCTGGCCCACGGTGGACTACGACGTTGCCGCGGAGAAAGCGCGTCTCGCGACGAGCTAGCTCGCGGTCACGCGCTCGTTGCGCCAGAAACCTGCTCAGAGCGCCAGAAATCACTGGCGCAGCGAGCAAGTTTCTGGCGCGACGAGCGGTGATGTGTCGCGATTAGCCGAGCGCCTCAACGATGGGGCGGAACTTCATCTTGGTCTCCATGAGCTCGTGCTCCGCGTCTGACTCCGCCACTATGCCCGCTCCGGCATACGCCGTGACGTCACCACCCGGCATCACCTGAGCCGAGCGCAGGGCGATGGCCCATTCACCGTCGCCATCCGCGCCAACCCAGCCGACCGGCCCAGCGTAACGGCCGCGGTCGAACGGCTCGAGCTCCTCGATGAGATCGAGCGCCGCGGTCGTTGGTGTGCCGGCGACCGCGGCAGTGGGATGCACGGATGCGATCAGGTCGAGCGCGGTGGAGCCGTCGGTGAGCGTGCCATCAACATCGCTCGCAAGGTGCCATAGGTTCGGCAGCTTGAGCGTGAATGGCACTTCGCTCGCGGTGACATTGGGACTGTGAGCGCGCAGCGAGGCGAGCACGCTTTGCACGGCGTACTGGTGCTCGTCCTGATCCTTGGCTGAGGTGGCTAGGGCGGTTGCGGCTTCCTGGTCTGACGCGGCATCCGTTCCCCTGGCTGCACTTCCGGCAAGAACTCGCGCGGTCACCGAACCGCGGTAGACGCTCACGAGCGTCTCGGGGCTCGATCCGAAGAATCCGTCGATGGCGAAGGTCCAGCAGTCGGGGTAGCCGACGGCGAGGTCACTGATGACCCTTCGCGAGTCGGCGTCGGCAGGGAGCTTCCCGACGAGTTCGCGGGCCAGCACGACCTTGCTCAACTCGCCGCCGCGGATGTGCGCCACGGCCGTATCGACCGCGGCTCGGTAGTCGTCTGCCGACATCGCACCGGGTGTGAGCGATATACGGTACTCGTCGCCGAACGAGGTTGCTGGAGGCACGTCCGGCAGCACGTCGACTCCAATGCGCGTGAGCCAGCTCCCCTGGGGGTCCCTGCCAAAGATGACGGAGGGAACGATCAGCACGCTGGTCGACTGCGAGTGTGCGGAGAACGAAAAGGCTCCGAAAGCTAGGAGCCCGGTGCCGGTGCGCGCGAGCGGATCTGTCACGCTCGCCTGCCCGACGATGCTCTGCCAGGCGGATGCCGCATCCACTATTCGCGTCGGCCCCGAGAACTCGAAGCGCACAGCTTCGCCGATTCCGATGAGGCCAAATCCCCGTCGTTGCCAGAGCAGCGGATGCTCGCGGCCCAGACGCGGAATGAGTGCACCGAAGTCGGCGATCGCGTGGGTTTCGACCGTGAGCACGGGGGCCGGGCGCTCGAATTCGGTCATCGGATCAGCCTACCTGTGGCCCCGCTCGTACACATTCTCAGCCAACTACACTTGTACCGTGGCAAAAGCAGATCTGAGCAAGCAACCCGGTGAGGTCGCCGCGATGTTCGACGACGTCGCTAAACACTATGACCGTACCAATTCGGTACTGTCCCTGGGGAACTCGCTGATCTGGCGCACGCTCACGGTGCGCGCAATTGACCCTCAGCCGGGCGAGCGTATCCTCGATCTGGCAGCGGGCACGGGCACCAGCTCAGCCGCACTCGCCAAAAGTGGTGCACACGTTGTCGCGGCAGACTTCTCGGCCGGAATGATCGAGGTGGGCAAGCAGAAGCATCCCGATCTCGAATTCGTGCAGGCGGATGCCGTGGCGCTACCGTTCAAGACTGGCGAGTTCGACGCCGTCACCATCTCGTTCGGGCTGCGCAATATCGAGAACCCGAAGCTCGCGTTGAAAGAGATGTACCGGGTGTTGAAGCCGGGAGGAAGGCTCGTCATCTGCGAGTTCTCAACGCCGCCGGTGGCCATCCTTCGTGCCGGATACTCCGCCTATCTCAAGTACGTGATGCCGATCGTGGTTGACACCGCGAGTTCCAACCCCGAGGCGTATGGCTATCTGGCAGAGTCCATTGCCGATTGGCCAGACCAGACAACGCTCAGCCTGTGGATTCGTGGGGCAGGGTTCACCAGAGTTGCCTACCGCAACCTCACCGCTGGCGTCGTGGCACTGCACCGCGGGCACAAGCCAGCCAAGACCGTATCGCGCAAACCGAAAGCCGTCTCAGTTCCGAATACTGCGGTAGAAGAGACTCCCACCAAGCCGAAAAATCCCAGGCCTTAGGGCCTCGGGACTACCGACGTTAGGTTGACCAAGGTGACACCCAGCGCCCATGCCGCGCGCCGCAGCATAAGTCTGACTTCGTCATTGGGGCTCGGAGAGAAGCTGTTCTCGTCGGCGAGCGAACGCCGATTCGCCGAGGCGATCGAAATGGGGCTTGACGCGGTCGAGGCCGGGTTGCTGCGTGAGATGTCGTTCGCGGACAATCTCGCGGACGTCACGAGCCGATACCTGCTCCAGGCTGGCGGAAAACGCGTGCGGCCCACGCTCACTCTGCTCACCGCTCAGCTCGGCACCGGCAACAATGATTCGGTGATCACGGCCGCCGAGGCCCTCGAGATCACCCATTTGGCATCCCTGTATCACGACGACGTCATGGACGAGGCGAAGATGCGCCGAGGTGTTCCGAGCGCGCAAAGCGTGTGGGGCAACTCGGTTGCGATCCTCACCGGTGACCTGCTGTTCGCGCGCGCAAGTCGGCTCATCGCGAGCCTCGGCGAGGAAGCGATCAAACTGCAGGCAGACACCTTCGAGCGGCTGTGTCTCGGTCAGCTGCACGAGACCATCGGACCACGCGACGACGAAGACCCGATCGAGCACTACATCCAGGTGCTGCGCGACAAAACCGGATCACTCATCGCTGCCTCCGCCCAGATGGGCGTGATGTTCTCGGGGGCTTCTCGAGAATTCGGTGTTCCCGTGACGACGTTCGGCGAGAAGATCGGTGTTGCGTTTCAGCTCATCGATGACGTGATCGACCTTGCTCCGCGCGAAGATGACACGGGCAAGACGCCCGGTACCGACTTGCGGTCCGGCGTCGCAACATTGCCGGTGCTGTACCTGCGTGACCTGGCTGAGACAGACAGGGATGCCGCTCAGTTGCTGGCCCGCATCGAGCGTGATGTGGATGCAGGCCATGACGGCGCCGTACATGAGGCCGACCTGGTCGTCGCGATCGCAGAGCTGCGCGCGCACGACGTCACCCGCCGCACCCTCACCGAGGCGCACCGCTGGGCGGCGGAAGCCGTTGCCGCGTTGTCCCCGC
>JBDTAD010000230.1:0-6076 GCA_039924815.1 Lacisediminihabitans sp. | reverse complement strand
GCCAAGCTTTCACGCAACCTTTCCTACGGACATCAGCGCCGTCTCGAAATCGCGCGCGCTCTCGCCACCGATCCGAAAGTGCTGTGTCTCGACGAGCCGGCTGCAGGCTTCAACCCGGCCGAGAAGGAAGAGCTCATGACGCTCATCCGGGCAATCCGGGATGACGGCTACACAGTATTGCTGATCGAACACGACATGAAACTCGTCATGGGCGTCACCGACCGCATCGTGGTGTTGGAGTTCGGCAAGAAGCTCGCCGATGGACTGCCAGCAGAAATTCGAAACGACCCTCGTGTTGTTGCCGCCTATCTTGGGGAGCCTGAAGATGACGTTGCTTGAGCTAAAGAATGTCAGCGTCAGCTACGGGCGCATCGAGGCGATTCACGACATGTCTTTCTCCGTGGAGAAGGGCGAGATAGTTTCGCTCATTGGTGCCAACGGCGCTGGCAAGACCACGACCATGAAGACGATTTCCGGCATCCTCAATCCCGCCAGCGGGTCGATTCTCTTCGAGGGCGAAGAGATCACCAAGATGAAAGCGCACATCCGGGTCGTGCGCGGAATCTCCCAGGCTCCCGAAGGTCGGGGAATTTTCCCCGGCATGACGGTGATGGAAAACCTCGACATGGGGGCATTCGCTCGCAAGGATCGCAGCACGATTCCGGCGGATCTGGACCGCGTGTTCTCGCTGTTCCCGCGCCTTGCTGAACGCAAGACCCAGCAGGGCGGAACGATGTCTGGTGGTGAGCAGCAGATGCTCGCCATCGGGCGCGCGCTGATGTCGCACCCGAGGCTCCTCTTGTTGGATGAACCGTCTATGGGGCTTGCGCCGCAGTTCATCAAACAGATCTTCAAGATCATTACGGAGATCAACGAACAGGGGACGACGGTCTTGTTGGTGGAACAGAACGCCAACCAGGCGCTCGCCCGCGCTCACCGAGCCTTCGTGCTCGAGACCGGAACGATCACGCACAGCGGAACCGGCAGGGAACTCCTGGCCAACCCCGCGATCAAAGAGGCCTACCTGGGCGTCGGCTAAGCCTTCACCGGCCGCTCATTCTTCGAACGTGTTCACCAGGGAGTGTGCTGCTCTCTCGAGGTAGTTCCACAGCGTTTCGTCGTCGAGGGGTGAGAGTTCTACTTGGTCGAGCGCTGCTCGCATGTGACGCAGCCACCGGTCGCGGGCATCTGGATTGACCTTGTATGCCTGATGCCGCATGCGCAGCCTGGGGTGCCCGCGCTTCTCACTGTACGTCTCTGGGCCGCCCCAGTACTGTTCGAGAAAACCGGTCAGGCGCTGTATCGCGCCCTCAAAATCCGGCTGCTCTGGGTACATCGGGGTGAGAACAGGGTCGGTGCGCACACCGTCATAAAAAAGGCGAACGATCTTCTCAAATGTCGCCCGACCGCCCACGCGCTGGTAGAAAGTGCTGGTTTCGCCTTCCGGTCTGGTGCTGGTCTGGAATGCGTCGCTCACTATTGATCCTTCGGTGTGCGCGGTCGCGGCGCGTGCGGGGCCGCGGGGGAGACGGGAAGTGGCCTGGTCCTGGGAGGTCTGGCACCTGCGACCGACGCCGCTCCCTCGAAGCCCACCAACACGGGAGTATTGAGCGCCGGCAGGTGCACGCCCATGTCGTCCAGATTCTTCTTCAAGCGGATGCGCAGTTCGCGCGCCACGTCGTCTTTCGAAGAGGAGCGCGTCTTCATCGCCAGCCGGATGACGAGGGCATCGGCGGTGATCGATTCGAGCCCCCAGACCTCGGGCTTTTCCACGATGCGGCTGCGCCACTTGGTAGTCTGCGCGAGTTCTTGCGCGGTGGCGAGGATTCGCTCTTGCACGGCATCCACATCCACCTCGTACGGCACGCTGAGGTCTACGATCACGCGTGCCCAGCCTTGCGACATATTGCCCACCCGCAGAATCTCGCCGTTGCGCACGAACCACAGTGTGCCGTTGACGTCTCGAACCTGGGTGACGCGGATGCCCACGGACTCGACGATGCCGGTCGCGGGCCCGAGGTCCACGACATCGCCCACTCCGAGCTGATCTTCGACCACCATGAACAGGCCATTTAGCACATCTTTGACGATGTTCTGGGCTCCGAAACCGAGCCCGGCGCCGAGTGCGGCCGTGAGCAGCGCAAAGGAACCGAGGATCGTCTTGTCGATCGTGTTCACGATGAGAAGCACCGCAACGATGAACAGGATGATGCTCACAATATTGCCGAGTACCGAGCCGAGGGTTCTAGTGCGCTGAACCAGGCGCACCGCGGCCAGCGGCGACACCATGAGTGCTTGGGTGTCCTCCACGCCCTGCTTCTTCTTCACGCCGCTGACTATGCGATTCACGACGTAGCGCAAGACGAATTGAAGAATCCATCGCAGCGCGAGGGTGACCGCGATGATGATGAGAACGTGAAGCAGCTTTCCCCACGGGGAGGTCGCAAAAAAGCCCGTGATCGAGGCCCAGAAGCCAGTCCAGCTCATCACTTACCCGATCTGATCGTCACCGCTCCAGTGTATTCGAGCAGCCCACAGCGAACCTGGCAGCGCGAACCTGGCAGAGCTGTGTTCTGGGCAGAGCGTGTGGGGCTCTCGCTATGCGTCTCTCCGCTTGAGCAGGACCGCGCCGATCACAAAGATCACCACGCACCACAGAGCGAGGACGAGGAGTCCTTGCCCGGCGTCGAGTGAGACCACGCCCTTCGGGGGCGTGAGCGCAGTGGGACCGTAGGCATACATCCTGCCTCCGGCCGAACTCGGGAGGAACGAACCGAGGTTCCCCGCCCAGGTCGCTCGGGTCACGCCAGCTACAATCTGCGCGAGGACAGGCACCACCAAGATCAGTCCGAGTGCCGCGGAGATTCCTCCGGCGCTGCTGCGGATGATCGCGCCGATCGCGAGCCCAAGGATCCCGATGAGCGCCAAGTAGCCGGCACCTCCCACGAGAGCGAGCCAGAAGTCGGCGTCGCCGAAGTTGGGATGGATAGCCTTGCCAGGCATGAGCGGGGCCGTGGACAGTGCGGTCGCCACGAGTGCGATGAGCGACACGATGAACGTCGTGACACCGAATACGAGCGCCTTCGCGATGAGTGCCGGCGTGCGTTTCGGAACGGCCGTGAGGGTGGAACGGATCATGCCGGTTCCGTACTCGCCGGTGATGACGAGAGCGCCGAGAACGGCAGCCACGAGTTCCCCGAATCCAATACCCAAGGTCGTTACCTGCAGCCAGGTGGCTTGCTGCTGATCTGCCGTAGCCGAGTTCGATTGCACCCCGATCCCGCCAGCGGGCATCGCTACCGCGAGTAACACCCCAAATCCGATCATCAAGACGATGATCACGGCGTAGCACCACATTGTTGAGCGCAGAGTGCGGAGCTTGATCCATTCCGAGCGCAGGATGCCACCGAAAGTCAGCCCTGATAGCGCCACGGTGTTACGTGTGTTGTGTTCGAGTGTGGTGGTCATGCGACTTCCGTTCCGCCCGCCTGGTATTCGACTTCGCCTTGGGTGAGGGTGAGGTAGGCATCCTCGAGCGAGCCCTCGAGCGGCGAGAGCTCGTGCAGCACGACACGTTCGGCGGCAGCTAGCTCGCCGATTCTTGGGGCGGTGAGGCCGGTGACCTGCAGCAGGTTGGGCTCAGAACTCGAGACCTTGGCGCCATCGTTGGCACTGAGCACAGTTGCAAACCGTGCAGCATCCGGAGTGCGTACCCGCACCGCGGTGCCGTTCGCCATGGCGAGGATTTCGCCTACGGGAGCATCGGCGATGACCCGGCCGCGGCCAAGAACGATGATGTGGTCCGCTGTCTGAGCCATTTCGCTCATGAGGTGGGAGGACAAGAAGACGGTGCGTCCCTCTTTGGCCAAGTGGCGAGCGAGATTACGCACCCAGATCACGCCCTCTGGGTCGAGACCGTTCACAGGCTCGTCCAGGATGAGCGTTGCCGGATCACCGAGTAGAGCAGCGGCTATACCGAGCCGTTGACCCATTCCGAGGGAGAATCCGCCGACCCGCTTGTTTGCCACGGCGCCAAGCCCGGTGAGCTCGATGACCTCAGTGACACGCGAGCGCGGGATGCTGTGCGTCGCCGCAATCGCGAGGAGATGGCCGCGCGCGCTTCGCCCCGTGTGCACGGCCTTGGCATCGAGGAGCACGCCGACCTCACGCAGAGGCGCCCGAAGAGTGCGGTAATTCGACCCATTAACGGTGACGCTTCCGCTCGTGGGCCGGTCGAGCCCCACAATAAGTCGCATCGTGGTCGACTTTCCGGCGCCGTTCGGTCCCAGAAAGCCGGTGACGATTCCCGGTTTAACGGTGAAACTCACATCGTGCACGGCGGTCTTGTTGCCGTACCTCTTGGTCAGGTTGACTGCTTCGATCACGAAAGTTTCCTCATACCCTCAGCCTAGGTTGCCCACGGCCGCGAAGAATCATCCCGTGGATGTACATATTCGTCTCAGCGGCTGCTAATCCACTACTCAGCGTCGCGCGCCTGCACTTTCAGGGCGCGGATGACGCCGGCGAGATTCTCGGTGACGAGCCTGCGCCGTGCAGGGATTTCCGGATTCGCATCGAGCCACGCCTGGGTCGCATCACGTAGCTCATCCGATGCCAGAGACGCGGGATAGAGTCCGACAACGATGTACTCCGCAATCTTGTAGCTGCGCGTGCTCCAGATTTCGTCGAGCATCGAGAAATACTGCGCCACGAATGGTTCGAGTACGCTCACGTCGTTAGTGTGCTGGAAGCCGAGCGCAGTGTTCCTGACGATGACGTTCGGAAGGTCGTCGCGCTTCACTAGCGAGTCAAAGGCAGCCTGCTTGCCGGCCAGAGTCGGGATTGCCGCCGAGGATCGGGCCGCAGCCTGCTGACCATTTGCGGTGTTGTCTTTTGCAAGCGCCGCGTCAATCTCGGGTTGCCCAGCGGCGCCGTTGACGACGAGTCCCTCCAATAACTCCCAGCTCAGATCGGTGTCGATCTCCAGACCTTCGAGCGTGGTAGAGCCATCGAGCAGCCCCTGCAGTGCGCTGGCGTGTGCTGGAGTTGATGCCAGATTGGCAAAGTACTTCACGAACTGGAATTGCGCGTCTGAGCCTGCATCCGCCGATTGTGCGAGGGTCCACAGGGCATCGCCAGCTTCGGCAACAGTCGCCGTGCGGTTCGCGGGGTTCACATAGAAGTGGATGGCGGTGCCGAGTTGGGCGAGCGTGGTGCGGATGGTGGTGCTCTCGGTTTCCGCAGCGATATTGCGGAGAACAAGCCGCACGTAGTCGCTCGCTTGGAGCTCCGCATCGCGCGTCGCATCCCAAGCGGCGCCCCAGACGAGCGCACGAGCCAGCGGGTCTTCGATGTCGGAGAGGTTGTCCACTGCAACCGCCATCGAGTCAGCATCGAGACGAATTTTCGCGTACGCGAGGTCGTCATCATTGATGAGCACGAGCGCGGGCTTGGTCAGTCCGACGAGTTCGGGGATGAGCGTTGAGACGCCGTCGATATCCGTTTCGATGCGGTGCGTCCGAACGAGCTTTCCGTCGGAGTGTTCGTACAAGCCAATCGCGAGGCGGTGTGGACGATGCGTCGGATAATCCGGGCTGACCTCCTGCACGACAGCGAACTTGGTGATTGTTCCCTTGTCATCGATCTCAATGTCGGGGCGCAGGGTATTGACGCCCGCCGTTTCGAGCCACAGTGTGGACCATCCGCTCAAGTCGCGACCACTCGTAATCTCCAGTTCCGCGAGCAGATCGGCAAGCTCAGCGTTGCCCCAGGCGTGCTTCTTCAGATAGGCGGCGACCCCGCCAAAGAAGGCGTCGCGCCCCACCCAGGCAACGAGCTGCTTGAGTACCGAGCCACCCTTCGCGTACGTGATTCCGTCGAAGTTGACCTGCACGTCTTCGAGGTCGTTGATGGTCGCGACCACCGGATGGGTGGACGGTAGCTGGTCCTGACGGTAGGCCCAGCTCTTTTCCATGGCCTGGAAAGTAGTCCATGCCTCGGTCCACTCGGTCGCTTCAGCAGTCGCAATGGTGGATGCCCATTCGGCGAACGATTCGTTCAGCCACAGGTCATTCCA
>JBDTAD010000229.1:0-6116 GCA_039924815.1 Lacisediminihabitans sp. | reverse complement strand
AGAGTCCCATCCCGAAACAGGCACTTATCCCCAGAAACACGGGACGCGATGAGGGGTACTCGACGTCGTGGACGGATGGGCGACCGGACTAGCGATCGGACGGGCTAAATGCTTCCGCCGTACTCATCGTGTCGTTGGTTCGTAGTGTCGCTTGGCTGAGCTTCTGATTAAGCGGCGAAGCATTTGCCCAAGGGCGCCAGCCGCCACCATTCCGAGGGCACCGCTGAACGCCAACACTGTGAATACAGGTAGCGCCGTCGAGATTGGCGCAGTCGCCTTGTATCCCATTATCGAATACGCGAGGACGATGGAAAATCCGAGAACCGCGCAGACGGAGGTCGTCATTGCCCAGTCGCGAAGCGCCAGCCCGATTGAGATGGCGATAACTGCCCAGACGATGAGATTGAGCCACGCAAGAGTTCCGATAAAAAGCAGGTACTGCGCAATCGCTGCCAGGATCACGCCACTGAGCGCAACTCCGATTAGAACTGCAACTAGCGCGGGCCTGCGGTGAACTGTTCTCAGCCTCGCGCCCGGTTCGGTCGGGACCGTGACAGGGTGGCTCAGTTGGGCACCTTTTTGCCTTCTAGGCGGTGGCGACCATCGAGATTTCATACGTTCGGACTCACATAGCTGCGCCTAATTGCACGAAGCAGCAACGCCAGCGACACGGCGCATACGATTAGCGCGGCGGTGGCGTCGATTAGCCACACACCCTTACCCCAGGTGGTGGAGATTACGGCGTTTGTGACTCCAAGCGAGAAAAGCCCGATAGCGGCAGCGCCGAACATCGCGCTACTGATCGCTGGCCCGAGCGTTGCGGGAAGGACTTTACGTGTCGTGCGGTGACGAAACCATACGATGAAAACAGGAATGGCGAGAAGTAACCCAAGGAAGCCGGTCGCGAAATAGATCATTGGCAGGTCGTTGGACGCTTCAAGAGTTCCAGCTTGTTGGCAGGTCGCCGCTGTTGGCTGAACGGCTAGCCAGTGTGCGCAAGAACTCGCCGACATGATCACATTTGATGGAAGCCCATATATGGCATTGACGAGGCCAAAGTTCGCAAAGATCTGCGCAGCACCACCAGCTAAGCCGATGACAATCATGCCAATGGTTACAAGTCTCAGCACGAGCCCGAATGACGCTGCGATGACAGATGATCGGGAAGACTTCCAGGATATGTGATTCTCTGCTTTCGCAATCTGTGCTGTTGTGCCGAAAGAGCGAATCGCTGAGATCTCTGCCTCAAGTTGTTCGATACCTTTCGACACACTTGCCTCGCTCTCATCTCGTAGATGGGACTCCACCTCAGCAAGGAAACGTCGTGTTCTGTCAGGTGAAGCGGTGAGGTGTTCAGCCAGATCGTCCAAATAGTCATCGATGGAGTCGGCCGAACTCATGCTTGCGCCCCGAGAATCAAGTTCATACCCATCGAGAACCGCTCCCAACTCTGACGCCCAGCAGCGAGCGACGCCTCACCGGCTGTGGTCAGCTGGTAGACGCGGCGGCGACGTCCTTGCATTGCGGACCAAGAACTTGCGAGCAATCCCTCATCCTCCAGCCGATGGAGGGACGGATATACCGTGCCCTCTGGCAGATCAAACTCGCCGCCACTCTTCTCTTTTAAGGCGGTAATAACTTCGTAGCCATGGCCGGGCCCCGCGCTCAGTACTCCAAGAAGGAGTACATCCAGATTGCCCTTTGTTTGATTTGGCTTCATACCTATCTATTCTAGGTATCTGGTTCACTTACGTCAAGGTAGATTTCGGGATGTATCGCCTCGACCGAGGTTGAGTTGTTGCGCGACGTGCGCCCATGCCTCTTTGTTCCAACTGTGCGTCACTGACACCGCCAATGTCACGACTGGCAACATGGCTCATATCTCGCTCTTCTTCGGGAGGGCGTTTTGTGGTTTCAGGAAGCCGACGAAGTGATCGGGCGATCTCCATCATCGCAACTGAGTAATAACCTCTCGCGCTATGAAGTCCAGGTGATCGAGGTCGTGGAGGTCGAGGATTTGCAGGTAGACCCGCTCCACTCCCATCTCCTCGAGTTGGCCGAGCCGATCAACGACTTCGCTTGCAGTGCCGCCGAGTCCGTTCGTGCGTAGCTCGGCAGGCTCGCGGCCGATTGTTGTGGCTCTGCGAGTGAACTCCGATTCGTCGTGCCCCACCGCTGCGACCAGTGCGACGGAATAGGTCAGCGTCTCTGGGTCACGCGCAATCTCGCCGCAGGCTGCACGCACGCGTCCGAATAGCTCCGGGATGGTGGTGAGGTCTGGAAAGGCCGCATTGAATTCGCTGGCGAACTGGGCCGCGAGTCGCGGTGTGCGCTTTGCGCCGCCACCCCCGATGATGATCGGCGGTGGCGATTGCACCGGTTTTGGCAGAGCAGGGGAATCGACCAGTGTGTAGTGCTCACCGTCGAAGTTGAACGCAACGCCGGGCGGCGTCGACCACAATCCTGAGACGATAGCGAGCTGTTCTTCGAGCAAGCCGAAGCGCTTTGCAGGGAAAGGAATGCCGTAGGCCGCGTGCTCTGCCGCGAACCAGCCAGCACCGAGACCGAGCTCCACACGACCACCCGACATCTGATCCACTTGAGCGACCTGGATGGCGAGAATACCCGGATGCCGGTAGGTCACCGAAGAGACGAGCGTGCCGAGCTTGATCCGCGAAGTCTCTCTGGCAAGCCCCGCCAGCGTCGTCCAGGCGTCTGTCGGTCCTGGTAGGCCGTCTCCGCTCATTGCCAGATAGTGGTCACTGCGGAAGAAGGCGTCAAACCCCAGTGATTCTGTGGCTTGGGCGACGGCCAGAAGGTCGTCGTAGCTGGCGCCCTGCTGCGGTTCGGTGAAGATTCTGAAGTCCATGAGTCAATTATTTCAGGATGGACTCCGACTTGACCGCGCCGGATTACTTGGCAAGGAACGTGAGAAGTGCCTCGTTGACCTCGGCAGCGTAGGTCCAGAGCAATCCGTGCGGTGCACCTTCGATTTCCACGTAGTCAGCATCCGGCAGAAGCTTCGAGAAAGGGCGGCCGGTTACATCGATGGGCAAGATCTTGTCTGCGGTGCCGTGCACGATCAGCGTCGGGACGTCGATCTTTGCGATGTCTCCACGGAAATCCTCGTGCCAGCTCGGCACGACCGCTGAGGCCGCGAACCAGGATCCGCTGGCCGCCACGTTCCAGCTGTTGCGCAGGGCCGCCTCGCTGATGCGCGAACCGAGCGTGGCATCCGTGTCGTAGAAGTTCTTGTAGAAACCGTCGAACCAGGCGAAGCGATCTGCTGACGCCGACTCGAAGATCCCGTGAAACACGCTGTGCGGAAGGCCGAGGGGGTTGTCGTCGGTCTGGAGAAGAAAGGGCTCGAGCGAGGCCAAGAATGCGGCCTTCGCGATGCGCGCGGGACCATAGGTGCCCAGATACCGGGCGATTTCGCCAGTGCCCATGGAGAATCCGACGAGAACGACGTCGCTCAGGTCAAGCGTCTCAAGCACGGTATTGAGGTCTGCAGCGAAGGTGTCGTAGTCGTAGCCGATTGTGGGTTGGCTGGACTGCCCAAAGCCGCGCCGATCATAGGTGATCACCCGGTAGCCGGCCGTGAGCAGGGCAGCCGTCTGGCGTTCCCAGGAGCGTCCATCGAGGGGATAGCCGTGGATCAGCACGACGGGTTGGCCAGTGCCGTGATCCTCGTAGTACAGCTCGATGTCGGTACTGTTTTCCTTGCCGACGGTGATGAATGACATGGTGTGCGCCTTTCGCTTCGGTCCCTGTCCCACCCACTTAACTCGCGACTGGCACCTAGGGGAACCGTTTTCGGCAACTTGGCGGTTGCCATCGCGGATTCGCAAGCCCCCATGCGCTGGTATAGTCATCTGGTTGGGTTTTGCCCAACAGTTGCGCCCGTAGCTCAGCGGATAGAGCAATTGACTACGGATCAATAGGCCGGGGGTTCAAATCCCTCCGGGCGCACACAAAAGTGCTGGTCAGAACCCATGTTTTGACGAGAATAAACGAATCCCGGGCGTGTCGTGCCCACATTTGCCCGCGCTTTGCCCACGCATTTTGGCTGGATGTGCGGTTTCACCGACGAGGTAGTGGCCTGTTGACCTCTGCACAGTGTGCGCCGAATGCACTCGTGCGGCGTTCTCGCTTAGCCAAGTTTTGCCGCAGACCCCGACGATGTTGTGGCCGGCTGCTCCGCAGCGCAGCGCGGCGCAGCGCCTCGACCCGGGAACCGGGACGAGACGATCGTCTGGCACGGGGGAAGGGCCACTCGCTAGTGCCCTGCCGCTGCCGCGGCTTCGCGACGGCTGGCCCGACACCCCGCAGTCGGCGCAGGCCGGCGTCGACGAGTGGCGGGTGAGCTGGCGAAACCCGATGCGGTACACGCCCGTCGCGCCCGGCCGGGAACAGCACACGCCTGGCCCGGAGCTGTGGCGGGAGTACACCGACCAGGTGACGGAGCTCCGCGATCAGCTCAGCAAGGTGGACCCGACCGACCGTGCCGCTTGGTCGCGGGTCGCTCGCGAAACCAGCGGCGCATTCGCCGCATGGTCGCAGCGCGTCGAGGCAACACCGGGCCCGTTGTCGGATGCTTCGCGGACCCTCGCCCGAACGGCTCAGATCCGAGCGCGTGACGTTCGACCGAAGACCTCGGGCGGACTGCGCTCGATCGCGGGGGCGGCTTCGCTTCTGGCCATGGCCACGAGACACGGGCAGGGCACCCAGGCCGAGGTGATGCTGTTCCAGCAGCTCGTGCGCACCGCGCAGAGCGTGATGGCCATGCACGCTGCGGTGGGGAGCAGCGCCGAGCCGAGCAGCTGCGCGTTTCGCTTGAGGTTCGCCTCGAGGCGGTCCGCACGCGGCTGCCTCAACTCGTGGACCAGCCCGCGATCGCCACCGAACTGACGCCCGCGCAGCGAGCCATGGGCGGGGTCGCCCCGGCTCGACCGGGCAGCCCACTTCCGACGCCGCTCACGCCGCGGCCGCAGGTACCGACTACGCCGCCCGAGCGCGGCGCACAGCGTTAGACAGAAACGGCGATAGGGGAGATCCATGGCGGAGCTGCAGGCCGATGGAGTGTTCGAAGAAGCCGAGGGGAATATCCGCCAGCAGCTCATGGCTGCGGCGCAGCTGGCCCGGTCAGCGGTCCAGGCGCGACAGGACGCCACCCAGCAGGCGACGCGGCGCGACCTCGAGGAAGCACGTCAGCTGCAGGCACGGCCGCCGGTGAATGCCTGGGGCGCCCGATTCGCGGTGCCCTGCCTAGTGGGGTTCGGGGCGGCGGTGCGAGCCTCCGCATCCCAGCCTTCGGCGAGGGCCCCTCGATCGAGCGGAGGTGACGGGGCGAATTGATCAGACGTGCAAAGGCGGAGGGAGAGACGAGGATCGCGCCTCCCTCCGCTCTTGCGATCACGAAGCGGGAGTGAGATTCCAGTACTCGTTGGACCCGTTGACCGGGATCCACTGATCCAGCGCGGCCCCGGCACTGGTCGACCCGCCTCTGACCTCCAGCGATTGGTTGGAGAGGAAGCTACGGATCTCGAGGGATCCGCTCGGTCCGTTCTGGAAATACCAGAGCTGTTCGTTTCCGGTTCCCGCAGTGAGCTGGACGATGGCGGCGCCGTGGGCGAAGGAGCCTCCGTTGACCCCCATCGATTTGCCGCTGTTGCGGTTGACGATCCGGTACAGACCCCCACCGACCGGCGTGATCTGCCACTGCTGGTTGATGCCACCGGTGCCGGCGTGCTGCTGCACGGGGACGCCGTCCGCGGTGTTCGTGGCGTCGAGATCGGCCACCAAGGCAGAGTTCTGACTGGTCAGGGTGTAGTAGACACCGTTTGTCGTGCCGGGATCGGCGGGAGCACTTCCGATCGCCGTTGCGGCAGCGATGACACGCACGTCGGCGATGAAAAAGTATTGCCCATCCGTCTTTTGCACGCGGACGTAGCGGAATGCCGCCGTGGTCGCGACATTGAAGCTGTCACTGCCAGCGTCCGGGATGGCGCTGGTCTGTCGGCCGACGGTGACGTACGTGGCGAAGGTCGGGTCGTTGGAGAGCTCGACCTGGAATCCCGTCCTCGTTGCCGACTGGTCGATGTCTTGCCGCGCGA
>JBDTAD010000228.1:0-1817 GCA_039924815.1 Lacisediminihabitans sp. | reverse complement strand
GCTCGATCGGGTTGCTGAACGGGCGAGCAACGGCACACTCTGCGCGATCGGGCTGAGGTTCAGCGAAGATGCGAGCGTGCCACGCGCGCGATTCGACACACTGAAGTCCCGCTTGGGCGACGCGTTCGAGGTCATTCAACTTGATTCCTCGCCGGGGAATGTTGGTGGTTTCGCGCGAACCGCCCATTCCGTCCTCACCGGGGAAGTTCGCGAAACTCCAGGGCATCCCGCACTCGCCGCGCGCACCCGGGTCGTCGAATTTCTGCGCGACCGGCTCGGGACTGATCAGCTGGCTCAGTAGTTGATGCGGTGGGCATTCTGCGCGTCCCCGCGTGGAGCCTTCGCCTTCAGCAGGGATGCGGGACCGAGCGAGCCACGGCCGAACCTGGCGCTGACCGCGTCCATGGTGTCTTCCGCGTCGCGCCAGCCATCATCCGTCTCCCAGAGACCCAGCTGCTGACCGCCCGCGGGAGCGAGTTGTTCCATGCGAACACCGATGAGGCGGATCGGCTCCTTCGTACCGACAGCCTCATAAATCGCACGTGCCTCCTCGTAGATGCGGCGCCCGAGGTCCGTGGGCTCTGCGAGCGTGCGCGATCGGGAGATGGTGCGGAAGTCTGAAAAGCGCAATTTGAGCACGACAGTGCGCCCGACCCAGCCACCGGTGCGCAGACGGACCGCGACCGCGTTTGCCTGACGCAGCAGTTCCCTGCGCAATAGCTCGACATCCGACACGTCCGTTTCAAAGGTCATCTCGTGACCAACGCTCTTCTCCACCACGGCGGTGGTCACGATCCGCGGATCGATACCGTTCGAGAGCTCGTGCAGCTTGCGACCGGATGCCTCCCCCACCGCGCGCTGCAGCACCGCGAGCGGAGTCGCGGCAATATCGCCAATCGTGTGCAGACCACGCTTGGTCAGCGCTTCCTCCATGGCAGCACCGACGCCCCACAGCGCGCTGGCCGGAAGAGGATGCAGAAAGGCGAGGGTCTGGTCTCGTGGAACCACGAGCATGCCATCTGGTTTCGCCCGACCGGAGGCGAGCTTTGCCACAAATTTGGTCGCCGCTGCGCCAACCGAACAGTTAAGTCCGGTCTCTTCGCGTACTCGGCGGCGAAGCGATTCGCCGATCTCTGCGGGCGTGCCGAGCAGACATCGGGCTCCCGCGACATCCAAGAAGGCTTCGTCGATCCCCAGCCTTTCCACAAGAGGCGTCATATCGTCGAAAATCAACATCACCTGCTGGGAGTAGTGCCGATACTTCTCGAAGTGTGGCTCCAACACAACCGCTTGCGGGCAGAGCCGCATTGCCCGCGAGAGTGGGATCGCCGAACGCACCCCAAACTTTCGGGCAGGGTAGTTCGCAGCGGTAACCACCGATCTGGCTGATTTTCCTGCAACGACTACGGGAACATTCAGCAGCTCAGGGTGATCCAGCAATTCAACCGAGGCGAAGAAGGCATCGAGATCAACGTGCAGAATCGTGGCAGAACTGCTGTCGACAGACGAAGCGCTCACCTGCCGCTGGCTGCCGTCTTGTCTGCCCATATAACGAGGCTAACCCGAGGTACCGACCGCAAGGTGATGCTTCCTCTTCGCGTCGTGGTGCGCGACGATAGCGGAGTGCAGAATCTTCGTCTGAGCCAACGCAGGATCGATGTTTTCTTTATCGTCATCTTCAGCGTCTTCATTATCACCTCGCTCATCAGCGACCTGTTGCCCACCATCGGGGTGGACTTCAGCCGCCCCTCGAGCAACTTCCTCACGAACTCGAACTACTGGTACGCGCACGATGCCGACCCGCTGTTTATGCACCC
>JBDTAD010000227.1:0-3119 GCA_039924815.1 Lacisediminihabitans sp. | reverse complement strand
GAGAGTGAGCAGTTCTCCGTCGTGTACGCCCTGGGCGCCGCCGCTTCGGCTGGGGTCGAGTACGGTGCCGTCTGCTTTGTGCAGGGCATAGCCGCCGTGGGCCAGCGTGGGGTCGAGCACGCCGAGGCTGCGCGCGAAGCCGGGAATAAGTTCGATGAGTGGCAGTTGTGCTGGCACGCCAATATCGAGCCGGCGGTCTTCGCTAACGATTGACACGCGCAGCAGAGTTCCTGTCGTGGCGACAGTCTGGCTCATCGCGTTTCCCCACTGAGTTTGTGCCCGAAGGCCGGGCCGTGTCCATACGTTGTCAAAGTTTAGTCAGTTCCGTGCTCGTTAGTTCATGGAGACGATCTGCTTGGCGAGGTCCATGGAGCGCAGAATGCCGGTAAAACCGCCTGTGTTGTAGATGCGCACACTGTGTTTTTCGCACAACAGCGTCAGCAGATAGATGAACTCGACCACTTGTTCAGCCCCGAGCGCCGGGTCGAGGTAGGCGGTGATGTCGCCCCACTGCCCTCCCCGGGGTGTTGGTGTGTCCGCGATCAAAGCCGTGCAGCGCGAGTCGGAGATGGTGCTGCGTAATTGCGGTGCGTCGGTGACGAGGATGCTGGCCATGGTGCGGTCTGCGGTGTTCTCCCTACCCACGCCAGGGTCTGCGATCATCCACGCGTTGCTTGCACGATGTCGTGTGCCGCGCAGGTTATCGAAGAGGATCGCCGCAATTTCTTCCCAGCGCACGAGAGGCAGCGTGGGCAGGTGCAATCCTTGCCCTGATATTCCGAGTGTGGGTGCCTGCTGACCACCGAAATACTGGAACGCCGCGACGGCCTCGACGTATTGCAATCCGAGGCGCACTGCAGCGGTTGTCCAGGTGCTGATGCCCATATCGATTGCGGCCGTCTGCCGCCCGGTTTTGACCAGGTAGGGAATGTTGTACTGAAAGTCGTGTCGGCCGCCGGCGTCGAAGAAGTCGAGCCACTGCTGGCCTGTTGCGTCAACCACCGACCAGTTTCGACATCTGCGCCGCGAACACGGTGTTGATGTAAATGATGAGTGCAATGAGCGGTCCGAAGATGTAGAGCAAGGTGAAGAACAGGTTTCGGCCGTTTTTTCGCTTGATCGCCGTGTTGGGCTTGAACTGCGCCCCCTGCGTTCCGTCGGGAAATAGCGGTGTCGGGGGCTGCGGCGGTTGTGGCGCTGCGTACTGCGGCGGCGCAAACGCGGGCTGCGCTTGCATTGCGGTGGAGGCATCTGGCGGGAGGTTGATGGCGGCTCGCGGCAGCAGCGGTTCTGACGGTGGCGAGGCAGCATTCTCATCTGGCGGTGGATTGAGCGACATAGCGGTGTCCTTTCGAGTGGTGGAGTCATTGCTTCAGGCGTGAACGCTCCAGCAGTAGACAGATCATTACTCTATGCACAGGCAGAGTATTTTAATGCACTGTGAGAACTGGTCATCTCGCTGTCGCGCTGGTTTAGGGTGTTCACGGTGCCGGTTGCCCGTGTAGTTGCGGCGAGGTGGTGCACCGGTGAAGTGACGAAGCGGTGCAGAGAAGAGGGAAAACCGGATGCTGATAGATGCGGCTGCGCAACGCGGCAATGGCGGTGGGCGTGGTTTTGTCCGTGTCGTGGTGGGTGTTGTTGCGCTGGTGGCGCTGGTTGGTGTTCCGGTTGTTGCTGCTTCCGCTGATACTGCTGATGGTTTCTGGTACTTCGATACTTTTCATGTGCAGGCGGCGCATGATGCGGGGTTCACGGGTGAGGGTGTGACGATCGCAATGTTGGATACGCAAATCAATCTCGACGTGCCGACACTTAAGGGTGCGGATATTGAGGTGCAGCCGTCGCAGTGTTGGGATGCTGCGGGGGTAAAGGTCCCCCCGATGTCGAAAACTTTGGGTGCTTGGCATGGCACGAATGTGGCGTCGCTGATTGTGGGTAGTGGTGCTGGGTATGCGGGGCAGGCGGGTGTGAAGGGTGTCGCTCCGAAGGCGAAGCTGCTGTATTACATGGCCCTTCCTGAGGACGCGAGTCTCAAAGCTTCTAATTGTTGGGGCAAGGGTGGCAAAGGAAATCTGGATACTTCTGCCGCGGACTATGTCAATAGTGCGGTGGCGAAGGGAGCACAGATTATTTCGGTGTCGCTGACGATGGATGCGCCCTCCGAGCTCGTTGCCGCGGTGGCGAATGCGGAGCATCACGGTGTTGTTGTCGTTGCGGGCTTGTCTAACGGGCTTTTGGGTACTGACGGGAAAACCCCGGCGACATGGCCGGCTTCGGCGAATGGTGTGGTGGCGGTGCAGCGGATCGGTGCTGATGGCAAGGTGCCGTTGGATACTGCGCACGGGCAGACCGATGCTGATAGTCGCGCGGTAGTCGCTGGCCCGGGTGATGGGATTCTTACTCAGGGTTCTGCTCAGACTGGGTCGTGGCAGACGCAGGTACCTCGCGATGGGACCTCGAACGCGACACCTATTGTGGCGAGTTTTTTGGCGTTGGTGAAGCAGAAGTATCCGAAGGCGACAGGGAATCAGTTGATCCAAACTCTGATCCACAACACCGGCGTCGACGACCATCCGCTTGCGCGGGGCGAATCGGGTGCGACTGGCTACGGGGTGGCCGTGCTGACGCATATGTTGCGGGTGGATCACACGCAGTATCCGAACGTGAATCCGCTTGTGCGGACGGTCTCGAATGTGTACCCCACGGCGGCGATGATCGCGAATCCGCCCGCGGTGAAGGCCCCGACGTCGTCAGCGTCCCCGTCGGCGACCGCGCCGGGTAAGGCTGCAGCAGCGATGCCGTGGCTGCTGCCGGTGATTATCGGTGGGGGTGTGCTTGTGCTCCTCGTGATCGGGCTGATCGTGCTCCTGGTGGTGCTCGCTTCCCGCAAAGCACAACGACCGCCAGGCTCAGGCCAACTCGGTTAACGCCGCGGTGTCACTTCCTGAATTTTTTGGGTGTATTTTGCTCTGCAAGTTGCTGCGGTAGACGATTCTGTCGTAACGTGAGTTTTGAACGGTATTTGGGGGCAAGGCCGCGGTGATTGCCCCTGTCTTGTGGCTGGTCCGCTGTGGGCTTGCTTTTCATGTCGCACGATGAACTGAAGGAGTGAACACATG
>JBDTAD010000226.1:0-4513 GCA_039924815.1 Lacisediminihabitans sp. | reverse complement strand
GTAGAAGCCGCGCACGATGACGCCCTTGGCCTCAACGGTCTTCACCGCCTCATCGAGCGCAGCAACCAGCTCTGCTCCACCCGAAGTGTCCACCGGCGCGGCTGGATCGCGGCGCAGTACTGACCAGAGGGTAAAAGCGGAGGGGGAAACGTTGCTGAGAGGCAGAGCCTCTGCTGTGGTGCTCATGCCATCTATCCTCTCTCGCACGGGCGCGAGATCAAAAAGCGGCGCTGCTTCTGCTCGGTTGTGATGCTTGCTTTGGTTCTAGTCGTTTCGGTCCCTGAGCTTGGTTTCGTCCCCTGAGCTTGTCGAAGGGCCGGGCGGTGCCACTGCTTCGTCAGTCGTCCCCGAAAAGCGCCCAGGCGACGAGGCCGCCGACCACGATTACCGCGGCCGTCGCACCGATAATCCACGGTACGGGGTTGTCTTCATAGGATGCTTGCGCCTTGCGTGCCAACTTCCCTGCCTGCTTCGGCACGTTCAGCTTGTCCTCGATCGCGTCGAGGGTCTCCTCAAGCTGCGCACGGGTGGCGGAAATGGATTCTTCAGATGCGGGGATGCCCGCTCCGGCGATACTCATGGCTTGTCTCGCTTTCTGATGCCCCTGACGGCATCCACGTCGCGTTTGACACTGCTAATGGTTTTGGTGGGCGTGGGAGGAACGCCTCGTTTGAGCTGGGTAACCCCGATGGCGGCGAGGATGCCCGTGATGACGAGCAGCGCCGCTGCCACGATGAGTGCCGCGAGCCAGCCGGGGAGTGCCTCCGCAATTCCCAGAACTGCAGCCGCGACGAGTACACCCACCGCAAAGAAGGCAAATATTGCAGCGCCCGCGAACAGGCCGAGGCCGATTCCTGCGTGCTTTACTTTGCCGATGACCTCGGCCTTAAGCTGTTCGATCTCCTCGCGCACGAGGTCGCCGAACAGCCTGGGGAGGTCGGCGATCAGTGCGAACAGTGATCGCTTCTGAGGTAAAGACGGTCGTAACCGTGATTCGCTCATCGTTGCTCCTTACTTGGAGCTGGCTGGCTTCGTGGTGCTCGTGCCAGACTTCGCGGTCGATGCCTTTGCGGTTGACGCCTTCGCTGTCGATGCCTTCGCGGTACTTGCCGCGCTGCGCTTGGTTGCGCCGGAGCGGGACGAACCGCCTACTTGCGCGACGACCTTCTTGGCTCCGTCCGCAATGAATTCCACGACATCCGGCGCCTTGTCCTTGGCGAAGTCGCCAGCGTTGCGAACCTGGTGCTGCACTCTCGGGTCATTCCAGAGTTTGCCTGCAGCTCGCTTGATGTCTTCGTAGCGTTCACGGCCGGCGCGCGCGCCCAGCACGTAACCGGCAGCAAGTCCTACGACGAGCAAGATCTTTCCGCGCATGATTCCTCCGTTCGGTTCCGCCCGATACCGCGACGAACAGGTGGGTCGATAGTTCAAGCGTTGTGCCGCTTATAACTCAAAGCCTGTGAGCAATCTCCCAGACTCCAACTTCGCTTGCCCGATGACGGCGGCCAGGCCGGTGCCCGCAACGGCTTCACCGACCACCGTGACCGCCGCTGGACTCTCCCGCAATTGGGCAGGTTTGGTCCACTCGACACGATCGAAGCCGAGCACCTGCTCTGCGGGGATGGCGACGCCGAGCAACTTCTCCGCGTCCGCCCTCGCCCATTCCTGAAGATCTCCGCCGTGCACTTCTCGCGCGGATTCCGCGTCGTACGACAACCGCAGCACGTGAACACCCGGCTCAACCTTCGCGGCGAGCCAAGACCACTTGGCGGTGGCGTGAGTGAGCGCCTTCGCACGGATGCCCGCGGCCCCCGGAGCGACGAGAAGTCCCGTTCCCCGTGGTGCGGCGTCGAGCGCGGGGGCGCGCACCACGAGCGTGGCGAGAACGATCCCGGCCTCCACCGCCTCCCCGGGCTGGCAAGCGAGCACAACGCGGTCTGCCTCGATCACCTCTCCACCGTCGAGCGTGACCCGATGCTCGTTGATGTCGACGACCCTGGCGCCCGTTCGCACCTCGACGCCGAGGGCATCGAGTCGCGCCCCCAGAGTCTCGACCAGGCGGTAGATCCCGCCCTCGATGCCCGCGACGGCGGCCCCGGCCGGTGCCGCGGATCGCAGCTTCAACACCGCTTGAGCGAGGGAAACCGTGCTGAGAAGAGCGGCGCGGAGCCCCGGTGCGACGACGTCAAGGTCGAGGTCGTCCGGGTGGCGGGAGTGCACTCCCAGCGTGATCGGAGCGACGAGCCTATCGAGCACGGCCGAGCCCATCCGCTTGCGGACGAGCCCGCCGAGCGAGCGCTCCTTGGCCCCGCGATAGCCGAGCAGAGAATCCATCTGTGCGCGCAGGGCCCCGCGCAGGCCGACAACTCTAATCACGTCAGCAGCCATGGGCGTGCTCGGAATGCCCAGTAGACCAGCCTTCGGAAGCGGAACCGCGGCACCTACCGCTGGTTGCAACCAGGCGCCGGAAGTGTTCGGCTGTGCGCCGGCATCAGCCAAGCCGAGGCCTTCAGCAAACGCTTCGACCACGTTGCGTCTGGTGGCGAAGCTCTCGGCACCAGCATCCAGTTCGATTCCCGCCACGGTGTGGCGAGCCACCTTTCCGCCCAGAGTCCCGGATGCCTCCAGCAGTAGCACCCGCATCCCGCCTATCGCGAGCTCCCGCGCCGTGACGAGGCCGGCGATGCCGCCGCCCACGATGATGACGCTCGGTTGCTGGTTACTCTCCACCGTGCGCTGCCCCGCTAGCAGAGTGGTCGCCAGCTGCGCTCTCGCTGTGCACAAGCTCGACAATGCGCGTGAGTACGTCGGGATCGGTGTCGGGGGGTACGCCATGTCCGAGATTGAGAACGTGTGCTGGGGCCTCCGCACCGCTGACCAGCACCTGCCGCAGACGTGCTTCGAGCACCGGCCAGGGTGCCGCGAGAAGCGCCGGGTTGAGATTGCCCTGCAGCGGTACGCGTCCGCCCAGCCGACGGTTCGCCTCAGACAGGGTGATACGGTCATCGACTCCCATGACGTCGGCGCCAACGTCATGCATCGCCCGAAGGAGCTCACCGGTGCCAACACCGAAGTGCACGACGGGAACCCCAAGATCGCGCACTGCGGCGATAGCCTTCGCCGAATGTCGAGCCACGTACCGTTCGTAGTCGATGACGGAGAGGCTTCCTACCCAGGAGTCGAACAGTTGAGCGGCACTGGCACCGGCAATTACCTGAGCGCGAAGGAACGCGCCCGTCACCTGTGCTGCCCAGTCGAGGAGGGCGGCCCACGTCACCGGATCCGCATGCATGAGCGTGCGCGCCGCCAGGTGATCTTTGGATGGACCGCCTTCGACCAGGTATGCCGCGAGCGTGAAAGGAGCACCGGCGAACCCGATGAGCGGAGTCGATCCCAGCTCTGCGACGGTTCGCGCGACTCCCTCGGCGATCGGGGCCAGGGCATCCGGATCTAGTGGTCGGAGGGCTGCGACGTCTTCAGCAGTGCGTACGGGGGCGCCCAGCACCGGGCCGCGCCCGGGGACAATATTCACGTCAACGCCGGCGAGCTTCAGCGGAACGACGATGTCGCTAAAAAATATTGCCGCATCCACACCGTGACGGCGCACGGGCTGCAGCGTGATCTCGCTCGACATCTCCGGATTGAGACAGGCGTCCAGCATGGCGGTCCCCACCCGCAACTCGCGGTATTCCGGCAGGGAGCGACCGGCCTGACGCATAAACCACACCGGGGTCACCGGCGGGCGATCTCCACGATAGGCACGGATGAGTCGAGAATTCGCGGTGCGTCCGTCGACCAACGGGTGCTTTTCTGTCAGGTTCACGTGTCTAAGGTTAAGTCGTGCTCCTCTGCCTTACCGCCAACCACCACAACGCAAACTTCGAACTCCTCGAAAAGTTGTCGATCGGTACTGCCAACACCGCATCCGGGTTGGTCGCTCACCCCGCTATTTCGGGTGCGATCGTGCTCGCGACCTGCAATCGCTTCGAGGCCTATATCGACGTCAACGGAACGGATGATGTGGCGGCCACGGTGATCAGTTTGGTGAGTGAGACCAGCGGCGTCGACGCGGATGCCCTGCGCGAGTCGGTCACGGTATTCACGGGTGAGCACGTGGTTGAGCACCTCTTCGCCGTATCGACCGGACTGGAATCTGTCATCGTCGGAGAGGACGAAATCTCTGGCCAGGTGCGCCGTTCACTCGAGAGAGCACGCACCGAAGGAACCACATCGTCCCACCTCGAGCTCCTGTTCCAAAACGCGTCACACACTTCTCGCACGGTCAAAACACACACGTCAATTGGATCAGCCGGACGATCACTCGTACGCCTCGCCCTCGAGCTCGCCTCCTCGCGCGTTGCAGACTGGAGCACCCAGAACGTCCTCGTAGTCGGAACCGGCCAGTACGCCGGTACCACCGTTGCCGCCCTGCGCGATCACGCAGTCGAAAAGATCACCGTCTTCTCCCCCTCCGGCCGCGGAGCGACCTTTGCCCTGCGCCACTCACTCGAGG
>JBDTAD010000225.1:0-2490 GCA_039924815.1 Lacisediminihabitans sp. | reverse complement strand
GGGCTCGCAGCAGAACGTGTCGTCGTCACGGGTGACCCGCGAGATGACGTGTTACTGATCGGTACACACGAGTCACGCCGGGGTGCGGCACGGGCTCTGCTTGGGTCTTCCGTGGGCGAACTTGGGGATGCCAAGCTACTTCTGTACGCACCGACCTGGCGAGACGGGGAGCACGATCCGGGAGTTCCGAGCACGGCGGAGTGGCACGCGATCGCGAGCTATCTCGACGCGGCGAACGCGTTGCTCGTGCTGCGTCCGCATCCGCACAGCGTGGGCGACTATGACGCCGGGCCCGCGACTTCACCTCGAATTCGGATGCTCGCCGCCGTCTCCCAGAACGACATCACGCCCGTACTCCCCGCTATTGGTCTGCTCATCACGGACTATTCGTCCATCGCCTATGACTTCGCGCTGACGGGCCGGCCCATCGCCTTCTTTGCACCGGATGCCGCTCACTACGAGGCGACACGCGGACTCTATGAGCCGTACGAGACGTTCAGCGGAGGCACCGCGGTGGCCTCGTGGACTGAACTCCTGAAACTGCTTACGCGCATCGACCGAGACCCCGCGACACTCGGTGCATTGCAGCGGCACAGTGAGCGCTTGGCGACAGAGTGTCACACCTTCCGAGACGGCCAGAGTGCTGCCAGAGTGTATACAGAAATACTCGCGCGACTGGGAGCCAGCATGACCGCACTGCCAGCAGGCGACTCGATCACGGTGGAAACGATCACTCTGGAGGACGGTGACACCCCAGCCCTGAGGATTCAAGGCTCCGGTGACGCACCTGCCTCTCTCGCTCTCGTTGGATCACGCAGACGGCTGGCGGCATCCATCACGGGGTCCGCGGCGAGGTGGAGCGCTGTCCTGCCGCTGTTGGCCTCACGGTGGGGCAACGAGGCTTCGGCACCGCCCTCCGGCCGGTACCACTTCGAACCACCACTCACGCTCGCGGGATCTGCCCCAACGCCACGCTTGCTACCCGGCCTCTTTAGGGTCACCTTCGACGCCGCAGAATCCGTGCTGTCGCTCACCTTCTCGGCGCCACTCACGGACAACGAGGAAGGCCGGCAGCAACAAGCACGGCTGGAAACGGCCTATCGCGCGACGGATTACGCGCCACTGAACGCCGCGTTTTTCGAGAGCTTTTACGGGCAGACCGCCTCCGGCAACCCACTCGCACTCGACCGAGCCCTCGCTGTTGCCCGGCCCGACATCCCTCGATACTGGGGCGTTCGAGACGCGTCCGTCGCCGTGCCTGATGGCGCGATCGCACTCATCGAGGGCAGCGAGGAGTGGTGGCGCATCCGCGGCTCGGCTCGCCTCATCGTGATCAACGATTGGCTGCGCAACCGCTACCGCAAACGCCGCCATCAGACGGTGCTGCAGACCTGGCACGGAACGATGCTCAAGAAGCTCGCCCTCACCCGGTCTGGGCTTCGGCTGCGACCCGCGCTGGCGACACTTCGGGAGCGCTCTCGCTGGAGCATCCTGCTCTCGCAGAACGCCTACGCAACCCGCATTTTTCGCCGCGCCTACCTGTACCGAGGCCCCGTGTGGGAAGAGGGCTATCCCCGGAATGACCGGCTGTTGACCGGCGACGCGACGGCGGTGCGCGCCAAACTGGGCATTGCGGATGGCGTAAAGGTGCTGCTGTACGCGCCGACCTGGCGCGACGACCGCCCGGATCACGTCGACCACCTCGACGTGTCGCGCTTCACGAGCGAGCTGGGTGAGGGCTACGTCACCCTCATCCGCGGCCATTCCCGCACCCTGCAACCCGGTAGCGACGTGCACGCGGGTGGAGTGATCGATGTCACCAGCTATCCAGACATCTCAGAACTGTTCCTGGTGGCTGACGCCCTCATCACCGACTACTCCTCGGTGATGTTCGACTTCAGTGTTACCACCAAGCCCATCTTCTTCTTCACTCCGGACCTCGATCGATACCGGGAAGTACTGCGCGGTTTCTACTTCGATCTGATCCCGGTCGCACCAGGACCGGTAGCGCACACTGCAGAAGAGCTGGTTGCTCTGGTGCGTGAATTGCCGGATGTCGCCAGCCGCTATGCAGACAAGTACGTTGCGTGGCGCGCCAAGTTCAACCCGCGCGATGACGGACACGCGGCTGAGCGTGTGATCGCGCGCGTGCTACGCGAGGGAATTCTGCAGTAGCTGCCGCTGGTCGAGCCTGTCGAGATTCTTTGGTGAACCTGTCGAGACCTCGGCTCAAATACCGGTGCGGGAGGTGTCGGTAATCTGGCGCGCCCCGCGCAGCAGCGCAACGATGAAGCCGGTGCCCCAGGCCAAGTGCATCGTGGGCAAGACGATCAGGAACAGCCAGCGATTTCTCCGCTCGGGCACGTCATCCTGCGTGAGGCTCACCCAGAGCACCAATAACAGATACGCCAACGGGGCCAGGTAGACCGCGCTCACTATGACACTCGGCCAGCCGTGCAGCACAGCGGTTACCTGCAGCACCCCAATAAC
>JBDTAD010000224.1:0-2084 GCA_039924815.1 Lacisediminihabitans sp. | reverse complement strand
CTGCCGCGCTCACATCGGCCCAGCGCTCACCAGCTGCGGTGGCGCGTGTCGCGCCACCATCCGGGTCGGACGAAAGCGCATCCGCCAGCACCTCGGCGAGTTGGCGATGCCCCTCATCGCTGCGGGCCGCAGCGGAAATACCGAACAGAACGCGAGGCCGACCTCGCCGGCCACCGTGGGAGAGTTCACGACGCACGAGTCCCGCATTCTCAAGCTGCTCAAGATGGAAACGCACGGTGGTGACGTGCAGGCCAATCCCGACCGCAATGGCGGCAGCGTCGAGCATCTCGTGAGAGTCCGCGAGTAGATCAAGAACGGCGCGACGACTCTGTGAAGCGAGCGCTGCGTGCCGTTGTTCGACATCCTTGTCCTCGGTCATCCTTTTAAACTACCTCGATACGGTTAAAGAAGTGAGAGCTTTGGTCGTCTGCACGGGTTAGTGTCGTGGCGTGGCAGATCTCAACCGCGTGCGCACCTGGGCAAACGCCCTCATCACGCTCCACCTCGACTCCACAGTGTGGTCATTCGGCTTCGATAACGCCAAAACTCGTGCCGGGCTCTGCAATTACACCAACAAGCACATCAGCGTGTCGCGCTACCTCGCTGGCCGCTACGAAGATGACGACATCCACCAGGTGCTCCTACACGAGGTTGCCCACGCCATCGCCGGCTCACGCGCTGGCCACGGAACGAAGTGGAAGGCCGTTGCCGCTGACCTCGGCTACGAGGGCAAGCGACTTCACGACGGGGCGATCGCGAACGAGCTCGCACCATGGGTGGGAACGTGTCCTGCCGGCCACCTGCACTACCGCTACCGCAAGCCAACTCGCGCACTCGCCTGCGGCAGGTGCTCGAAGCGGTTCAACCCGGCCTTCGTGATCAGCTGGGAGCAGCGGCGAGTTAGGTGAAGCGCATCGTCGGGTAGGGCTCGGCGAGGGTTTCGATACGCTCGTGCCTCGCTACTCAACCCGCGTAAGGTCAGTCGGTGCCGGCGTCGAAAGCTGCACCCTCTGAGGCGACATCAGTCGCGCGCTCGAGAGCATCGGATGCGGCATCCATCGGCTCAGTGCGATCGAGGATCTCGTCCGCTTCGCCAGCCTCGAGAACGCCGACGAGTTCTGCCGTTGCGCCACCGATGAGACCGGCGGCGGCATACTGCTCCAGGCGCGCACGCGAGTCAGCGATGTCGAGGTTGCGCATCGTGAGCTGACCAATACGGTCACCGGGACCGAACGCTGCGTCGCCGACGCGCTCCATCGAAAGCTTGTCGGGGTGGTAGCTGAGCGCTGCGCCGGTCGTGTCGAGAATCGTGTAGTCGTCGCCACGGCGAAGGCGCAGGGTGACCTCACCGGTCACGGCCGAGCCGACCCAACGCTGCAGGGACTCGCGCAGCATGAGCGACTGCGGATCAAGCCAGCGGCCCTCGTACATCAGGCGCCCCAAGCGGCGTCCCTCATTGTGATAGCTGGCCACGGTGTCTTCGTTGTGAATCGCGTTGAGCAACCGCTCGTAGGTGATGTGCAGCAGCGCCATCCCCGGAGCCTCGTAGATTCCGCGGCTCTTGGCCTCGATGATGCGGTTCTCGATCTGGTCGGAGGTGCCCAGTCCGTGACGACCGCCGATCGCGTTCGCCTCAAGGACAAGCGAGATGGGGTCGGTGAACTCGATGCCGTTGATGGCGACCGGGCGTCCCGCTTCGAAGCGCACGGAAACGGTTTCCGGTGCGATCTGCACGTCATCACGCCAGGCGGCAACGCCCATGATCGGGTCGACGATGTCGAGACCCGTGCTCAGTTCTTCGAGCCGCTTGGCCTCGTGAGTGGCACCCCAGATGTTCGCGTCCGTGCTGTACGCCTTTTCGGCGGAGTCGCGATAGGGGAAGCCACGCGCGACCAGCCATTCGCTCATCTCGGTACGTCCACCGAGCTCGCCGACGAAATCCGAGTCGAGCCACGGCTTGTAGATGCGCAGACGCGGGTTAGCCATGAGCCCGTAGCGGTAGAACCGCTCAATGTCGTTGCCCTTGTAGGTCGAGCCATCGCCCCAGATGTCGACGCCATCCTCTTTCATGGCGCGCACGAGCA
>JBDTAD010000223.1:0-3652 GCA_039924815.1 Lacisediminihabitans sp. | reverse complement strand
CTGCCCGCAGGCGTCACCCAGGCTCAGGCGGTGGAAGGCTTGCGGTCATCCGGCCAGACCGACCTTGCCAACATGGTATCTGCCATGCACCTCACTCCCGGCAAGGGTGTCGACTTCATTGCGCTCAGCCATGTGCTGATGTGGGTGCTCGCCCTCTACGTCGGCGCGTCAATCCTGAGCTGGGTGCAGGGCTACGTGATCAACGCGATCATGATGACCACGATGTTCAAGCTGCGCGAAGACGTCGAGACCAAGATCAATCGGATGCCGCTCAGCTACTTCGACAAGGTGCAGCGCGGCGAGCTGATCTCGCGGGTGACGAACGATATCGACAACATCACCCAGACGATGCAGCAGTCGTTGTCCACCGCGCTGACTAACGTACTCACCGTCATCGGTGTGCTCATCATGATGTTCTCCATCTCCTGGCAGCTCGCCATTGTCGCCCTTGTGAGCTTGCCGCTCATGGCCGTGATCTTCGGGATCATCGGGCCGAAATCGCAGAAAGCGTTCGGCATCCAGTGGCGCAAGGTGGGGCGACTCAATGCCCGCGTGGAGGAATCCTTCTCGGGTCACGCACTCGTCAAGGTGTTTGGGCGTGAGCGGGATGCACTCGCGGGGTTTAAGGCGGAAAACCAGGAACTCTTCGAGGCATCGTTCAAGGCGCAGTTCCTCTCCGGCATGATGATGCCCGCCATGATGTTCGTGGGTAACCTCACCTATGTCGGCATCGCCGTGCTCGGTGGCCTCATGGTCGCGGGTGGCCAGGTTCGCCTCGGTGACGTGCAGGCGTTCATTCAGTATTCGCAGCAGTTCACTCAGCCTTTGTCTGAGCTCGGCGGCATGGCGGCGGTCGTGCAGTCTGGTACCGCGTCCGCGGAGCGGGTCTTCGAGATGCTCGATGCCGATGAGCAGGAGCCGGATGCGACGGATGCTCCGGCACCGGTGCGCGGCGACGGAACAATCGTTTTCGAGAACGTGCAATTCTCGTACACGCCGGAGCGTCCGCTCATCCGCGATCTGAGTTTCTCGGTCGAGCCGGGCCAGACCGTCGCCATCGTCGGACCGACTGGTGCCGGTAAGACCACCCTGGTCAACCTGATCATGCGCTTCTATGAACTGGATGGTGGGCGAATCCTGCTCAACGGCCAGAACATCGCAGCTCTTAGACGCAACGACGTGCGCGCTCGCACCGGTATGGTGCTGCAGGATCCGTGGCTCTTCGCCGGCACAATCCGCGAGAACATCCGGTACGGCAGACAAAACGCGAGTGACGAGGAAGTTTTGGACGCGGCCAAAACTACCTATGTCGACCGCTTCGTGCACTCCCTGCCCGACGGCTACGACACCGTGCTCGACGAGGAGGCTTCGAACGTTTCGGCGGGGGAGAAGCAGCTCATCACCATTGCGCGCGCATTCGTGGCGAACCCTAGCGTGCTCATCCTCGACGAGGCGACCAGCTCGGTAGACACGCGCACCGAACTGCTGCTGCAGAACGCCATGGCAGCTCTTCGCAATGGTCGCACCTCGTTCGTGATTGCGCACCGCCTGTCCACTATTCGCGATGCTGACCTCATCTTGGTGATGGAGCAGGGCGACATAGTCGAGCACGGCACCCACACCGAGCTCATCAAGCGTGAAGGTGCGTACTGGCGGCTGTATAACTCACAGTTCGAACAGGCGGCAGCGGATCTCGACTCCGAGGGTACGGTGCACGAGGGTGTGCAGGATGCGACAGACGACGACGCCCTGGAGGCTGACGCCGCTACTGTGTAGCGGCCGGACAGTGGGGTCCGTCAGGCGATGGGCTCGAGCAGTACCAGCGGAATCTCGCGCTGTGTCTTCTCCTGATATCCGGCGTAGTTGGAATACTTCTTCGTGATGATCGGCCACATTCTGGCGCGCTCCTCGGCAGTGGCCACTCGCGCGAGCATGGCCGTGCGAGGCGCTCCTGCGATAACAACCTCCACCTTCGGGTTATCGCGAAGGTTCAGAAACCAGGCCGGATGATGGTCATCGCCGCCGCGGGAGGCGACGACCACGTAGGCGTCGCCCTCCTGTAGTGGGGAGGTCAGCATGGTCGTGCGGGCTTCGCCGCTACGCCGACCAATCGTCGTCAACTCGACCACGGGCATCCCGCCCATGCTCCACCCCGCCTTGCCGTGGGTGATCCACTGCACGCCACGGTGCACGGAGTTCATGGCTTTGAGCGAGAAATTACTGGGCATAGTCGGAGCCTACGCGCGCCGTGGCGGTGGTGCTCATTGTTCAGCGCTCGGGGTTCGGGCTGGTGGTCATAGTGAGCACTGTCGTGCCGTCGTCGTCAGTGAGCGCGAGCGCTGCGCGGAGCGCGCCGAGCTCGCCCAGGGAGTGCGCGTGCGTCCCACCGCAGGCAATACTGACCTCGCCCTCGGGCAGGCTGCACTCCCAGTAGCGCCGATCGGTGAGGCGGTCGCCATCGCACCGGATGTTGACAGCGGCATTCCCCGCGATCCAGCCCAAGAGCGCGTCGTTGAGCGAGCTCTCGATCATGGGGAGGTCCTCAGCGAAGCCGTCGGAAACAAAGCCCTTGCGGCGCAGCGACTTATTGAGACGAAAAACGTCGACCGCACCGTTCGGCAGTATCGTCGAGGATGCGATCGCCAGCTTGTCGAAATCCGGGTCGCCGAGTGCGTCCAGCGCGACTTCCTTCGTCCAGCGATCCGCGAGCGTGTGATTGAGCGCGAGCGAGGCGAGATGGCAGCCGGTATGGCCGAGGGACATCGACGCGCGATAGTCTGCGTCGACCGTCACCGTCACCGACTGCCCGAGCGAGGGTGTCGCACCTTCGATGAGGTGCGCCACAACAAAGAACCAGCCCGCCGTACCCTTGCGCACGGGGATGTCCGCGCCGAGAAAGAGGGAGTCGCCGTCGGTCCCGCCGACCACGCAGTCCACCACGGCAGCGGAACCGTTGTTCCACGCGAGCGCGGCGCGATCGGGGCCTTGATCTGGCCAGCCGGCGTCGACGGGGTGGCACGGGCTCGCATTCAGCAGCACCGCGGTTCGCCCGCCGCTCAGCGGCTCGAGGTGCACGACGGTGCCGGTCCCGGTCACCGCACCGGCCGGGTAGCTGACGGCGGTGTCAGTAGAGGGGAGAGTCATTCCTCTATTCTGCTGTCGGACAGGGTCAGGCAGCGACCGCCGTCGCCTCGGCGAGGTCGGCGAAGAGATCAGCGTTCAGACGAAAGGCAGTGTTGGCTTCCTCGATAACCCGGGCGCGCTCAGCCTCGTCCCAGCCGACCGCGTCGAGCTCGGCACGGTACGCATCCTTGAACGGCTTGGGCTTGGCGATCTCGGCAAAGATGTAGAAGCCGACGCCGTTGGTCTCAAAGCCGAACTGGCGCTGCAGGAGGGTGCGGATGATCTGGCCGCCGGAGAGGTCGCCGAGGTAGCGCGTGTAGTGGTGGGCCACGAATCCGCCCGGCCAGAAGGCCATCTCGTGAATGCGAGTGACGTAGCGCTCCGTCGCAGGCAGCGGACTGATTGTCTGGTGCCAGTCGTCGCCGACGAGGAACGCGAGGTCGGCCTCGAGGGCCGGGAGTCTCGTCAGCTTGGGGGAGATGAAGGCGGTGGCCACGGCATTCGCCTTCAGAAGCTCGGCGACCGCCTC
>JBDTAD010000222.1:0-5247 GCA_039924815.1 Lacisediminihabitans sp. | reverse complement strand
CCTTCTCTGGCGTCACGAGGCCCGGCGCCATGTACGGCTCCCGGTCAACCTCTTCGGAGTTGAAGTAGTAGCCGGACGGGCTCTTCACGTAGACGAGAATCGTGTCGTGCTTGGCCGGCCACTTGCTCTTCGACTTTCCGCCGTAGTCGTACGCCCAAATGATCTCGTTGAGAAAACTTTCGCGCCCGAACAACGCATCGAGCAGGACCTTGGCGTAGTGCGCTTCGCGGTAGTCGAGATGCAGGTAGAGCGTTCCGTCGTCAGAGAGCAGGCGCCAAGCTTCTGCGAGGCGCGGCTCGAGAAAGCTCCAATAGTCTTCGAAACTGTCGTCGTAACTCATCAGATCGCCGCGGATGCGCTCGTAGAGCTCGCCCTTGAACCCCTTGATCGTGCCGGATGCGCTGCGCACGCTGGTCGTGGACTGCCTGGCCTGACTGCGCCCGGTATTGAAGGGCGGGTCGAGGTAGACCAGCGTGAATGCCCCATCCGGCAGCTCACCAATCACGCCGAGGTTGTCACCGTGGATGACCCGATCGGCTCCTGTGGGCGACCAGTCGGTGGGCATACGCAATTGTCCCATCCAGCACGGAGCTACAAATACACGCGAGAGAACTACGCGCGTGCAACAATCCCACGCGCATAATTTGCGCGTGCCTGTAACTCAAATAGTTGCCCAGCTCGATCCCCAACAACAGGCTCGGCCGTCTGGTAGGTGAAGGCTCCGTTGGTGATAGTGATTTGCATGAAGCCGGTTCTGCGAGTCTCACGAACGAGTAAGAAAAAGAGCCCAAGGAGAAAAAAGACCGCGCCGATAATAGCCAGCGCAATTGCCCACCCGGGAATCATTCGGGTCTCCTGCGACATGTCTGCCACGAAGATCTGAGTACCCCGGAGCGGCATGGTTCCTTGAGGAGTGACAAGCCAATGCTGAGAGAGCTGCGCGTCACCAAAACGCACCAATACTGGATCTTGGGCCTGCATGGCTGCTGCCGGAGCGGGAATGCCGACCGGCAGTGGAGCGGATTCGGGTGAAGTCACTCTGCACATCCTTCACTGTTCACAATGACACTAAGTATCCGAGGTTTAGTTGAAAGCCCAAGATTACCGCTCGGACAGCGCCCGACAGTGCTGCGCAGATCGACTTCGAAGCCGAATTATTTCGGTGGCCGACGTTTGCCAGAAACGTCGATCACGACTTTGCCGTTGAAAATACCTTTGTCGCCATCTCCGGCGAGTGGTGCTGGCGCGGGGAGCGATGACTGGCGATCGAGCTCCAGCGCGGCCTCATATCGTGCTGGCGCGAAGACCTCGTCGCCGATTCCCACGAGTCCACCTCCGTGGCCGGAGCTCTTCTTGCCCGTGCTGCCAGAAAGATCGATCAGGCGGAACTTCTGTAGAAGGTAGCCGACCACGATGATTCCGACGACGACACCACCAAAGATCCACAAGTTCACACTCAAGGGTAACCCGGCCCCCCGCGGGTTCTCAGGGAACTCGGTAGAGCCATTCCTCGGTGCCGAACTTTTCGTCGACGAGCTGGCGTGCTTTCGCGAGCTCTTCCGGCGTCACGTCATCGCTCGTCGCACCGTAGAGACCGACGAAAGTGGCCTCCATCTTCTCGATGATCTCCTCGCGGCTGAGTCCGGTCTGGCTGCGCAACGGGTCGACCCGCTTGTTGGCGCTCTTCGTGCCCTTGTCGCTCATCTTTTCGCGGCCGATCCGGAGCACTTCGACCATTCGGTCGCCGTCCATGTCGTAGCTCATCGTCACGTGATGCAAGACTGCACCAGTACCGAGGCGCTTCTGTGCGGCACCACCGATCTTGCCCTTCGGGCTCGTGATGTCGTTGAGCGGCTGGTAGGTGGCTTCGATGCCGAGTGACTTCAGGGCGGTGATCACCCATTCATCGAGGAACGCATAGGAGTCGGCGAAGGTCATGCCCTGCACGAGTTCGCTTGGCGCGTAGATCGAGTACGTGATGACGGAGCCAGCCTCCATGAACATCGCACCACCACCACTGATGCGCCTCGTCACCTGGAAGCCGTACTTTTTTGCGTTGTCCATGTCGACTTCGTTCTTCACCGACTGGAAGCTGCCGATCACGACGCCGGGCTTGTTCCACTCCCAGATGCGCAGGGTGGGCTTGCGCCGTCCGGCACCCACCTCTTCTGCAAGCACCTGATCAAGCGCCATCTGCAGGAGTGGATCGTAGGCATCGCCGTGGATGAGCTGCCAGTCGTAGTCACGCCAACTCGTCGCGTGGGCGAGCGAGCGTCGCACCGCAACGGCGACCGCCTCGGGGGAGAAGCCGAGCAGCGTTGCACCCTCGGGGAGGGCCGCACGCGCCGCAGACGCGATCTGCACGGCATCCGCGTCTTCTGGCAATCCCGTGATGGCGGCGTTGATGCTCTCAAGAGCGCTGTCTGGCTCGAGAAAGAAGTCACCCGCGAGCCGGAAGTTCGCGATCTTTCCGTCGACCACGTCGAGATCGACGACTACGAGCTTGCCTCCGGGGACTTTGTATTCGCCGTGCATGGGGCTCCCTTTCGTTCTCGACACTCGACCCGCGAGAACCAGCCTATTCCGCGGGGACCTGATCCCCGTGACCCAGCAGACGCAACCGGGAACGCAAGCGCACGGCGGCGTCATCCAGCGCGTCGGGGAGAGCATTGCGATCAATGCCGGCGGGATGAAACTCACGCGGTGACCAGGACGGCCAAACGTGTACGTGGACGTGCGGCACCATGTAGCCCTCGATCATGAGCCCCGCACGATCCGATTGCCACTCTTCTTGCTGGGCGAGGCCGATCCGGTGCGCGATCATCATGAGGTGAGCGATCAGATCTTCGGGGAGATCGAGCCAACGATCCACCTCCAAGCGCGGCACCACGAGGGTGTGACCGGGCTGCCGCGGCTCGATCGTGAGGAACGCGACGGCACGCTCATCCGTCCAGATCATGCGCGCGGGCGCACGACCCTCGATGATGTCCGTGAAAACAGTGGTCATACCGCTCGCACTCAGGCTTCCGTGCGGGGGCCGGACAGGTGATCCTTCAGCCAATCAATTGTGTCGGTGAAGACCTGCTCGCGGTTTGTCTCGTTGAAAATCTCGTGCCGGGCATCCGCGTAGACGATGAGTTCAACATCGCTCAGGCCGCTGCGGGAAAGATAGCTTTGGGCCAGCATTTCGGCGCTCTCTTCCCCTCCGAACGGATCGTCGCTGCCAATCTGGATGAGAACCGGAACGTCGCTCGGCAGGTCGCGTGCTGGCCGCCCGAGCAGCCGCAGGGTGTCGGCCAACCCGAACAGCTTGAGTGCCTTTGCGCTGAAGGTCAGCGGATCGTTCTGAAAGTCCTGCGCAACCGCAGGGTCGCGGCTGAGCCATTCGTTGCCCGTGGTGCCGAGGTGCTTGTGCCGGGCATTGAGGTCACCGCCGTTCATGCGCCGCAGCGTTCGATACGCGGTGCCGGTGAGCACCAGCGCGTCGTATTCACCGGAGTGCCGGTTGATGATTTTCTGCGCAATGATCGAGCCCCAGCTGTGGCCAAGGAGCGCGAGCGGCATTCCAGCGTTCTCCGAGCGGATGATGTCGGTCAGCTCCCGCACGGATTCGACTGTTCCGCGCATCCCGCTTGGCCCGAGCTTGCCAAGCTTGGAGTGATCGCCTGCCCACTGCCCGAGACCGGTCTGACCGTGTCCGTAATGGTCGTCCGCGTAGACCGTGAACCCAGCAGTGACGAGCTTCTGCGCGAGTTCCTCATAGCGCAGCGCGTGGTCGCCGAGGCCGTGTGCGATCTGCACAACGCCGACCGGTTTGCCCGCTTTCCACTGGTAGAAATGCACCGTCACACCCCTAGCGTCGACGAAGGTGCGATCCTGACGTGTGGCAGTGAACTGAATCACGGTGTCTCCCTGGCGACGACGTTGATTGCCAAGTGTACGGCGAGCTTGGCTCCTTAGCTGAGTGCCCCATCGTGTGTACCGCGGCGATGAATCTGTCATTCAGCCGTCGCGAATTTTCATTAGCATAGCTAATTTGCTATGCTAACTGTTTGTGGCTCAACTCAATCCTCCAGAACTCAGGCTGGTCATCCAACGCCTGTCGCGCCGGATTCGCGCCATGCAGGCGGACGACCAAGTCACTGAAGGCCAACGCTCTGTGCTTTTCCAGCTCGAGCATCACGGTCCACAAACCCTCCGCTCGCTGAGCGAACGCGAAAAGGTCACACCACCCAGCATGAATCGCACCACCAACGCGCTCGTCGCCGCTGGCCTCATCACGAGGGCGACCGCCCCGGATGACGCCCGCAAGATCACGCTCGCCCTCTCGGATGCGGGCCGCACTTTCGTTAAAGAAACGCGTCGCCGCCGCACTGCCTGGTTCACGAAGCAGCTTGCCACCCTCACCCCCGAGCAGCGCCAGATTCTGGAGCAGGCGGCGCCGATTTTGCAGGAACTCGCCGACCTGTGAGCTCAATGTTTCGCTCCCTTTCGGGCTACAACTATCGCGTCTGGTCTAGTGGTGCGATCGTCTCCAACATCGGCACCTGGATGCAGCGCACCGCTCAGGACTGGCTGGTGCTCACCCAACTCACCAACAACGACGCCTTCGCCGTCGGGCTTGTCATGGCCCTGCAATTCGGCCCTCAATTGCTACTCCTGCCGATCACTGGGCTCGCAGCTGACCGGTTCAGCCAACGCAAGATCCTTATGGTCACGCAATCGAGCATGGGTCTGCTGGGATTGATCCTCGGCATCCTCACCGTGACGAATCATGTGCAGTTGTGGCAGGTGTACATCCTTGCGCTGTTGGGGGGCTGCACTGCCGCCTTCGACGCTCCCGCGCGCCAAACGTTCGTCTCCGAGCTGGTGGGCCGCCGCAACCTCTCGAACGCGGTCGCCCTCAACTCGGCCTCGTTCAGCGTGGCCAGGATGATCGGCCCGGCAGTTGCGGGTTTGCTGATCGCAGTCGTCGGTACCGGCTGGGTCTTCCTGATCAACGCGGCTTCGTATATTGCCGTGCTCGTCTCACTTCTCATGCTGCGAACGGGCGAGCTGAGAACCGCTCCGAAGGCCGCACGAAAAAGGGGCAATCTGGTCGAGGGCTTCCGCTACGTATGGAAGCGGCCAGACATCATGGTCATTCTTGTGATGATCTTTCTCATCGGCACCTTCGGGCTCAACTTCCCCATCTTCATCTCGACGATGGCGAAGATCGAGTTCAAGGCGGGCGCCGCGGAGTTTGGG
>JBDTAD010000221.1:0-1523 GCA_039924815.1 Lacisediminihabitans sp. | reverse complement strand
AGGGGGCTGTAGGAGGGCTGGCTCACCCATACGGTGAGGCCGGCAACACCGAGCACCAGAACGGCAACACCGATGAGCGCGAGAGTGCGCTGAGCAATGGTGAACTCGCGGATTGCGCCGAAGATGCGCCGGAATGCGGACGTGACCTGAGCGGGCATCAGACTTGCATATTCATGATGTTGTTGAACGCGTCAACGCCCTTGTTGCGAACAGCGGCGACCAGTTCTAGCGTCACTTGCGCGCGAGTCGCCGCGATCGTGGCGTCGTGGATGTTGTCAAGGTTTCCGGTGACCGCTTGCACCGCCAGGGTGTCTGAGGTGGTTTGCAACTGCTGGAGGTTGTCGATCGCGCCGCCCAGGGACGTTGCGAAGTTCGATCCGTCGCTGGACTGCACACCCTGAGTTGGGGCTGTGGTGCTTGCTGCGGTGATGTTTTGCACCGCACCGATGAGAGGAATGGACATCATTTACCAATCTGGAGTGCGGCCTGGTACGTGGTTTTCGCGCGGTCGATAACGTTGGCGTTTGCCTGATAGCCGCGCTGCGCCATGATCAGCTCGGACATCTGGGTGCCGAGGTCAATGTCTGGTCGCTTGACCATTCCGTCGGCGTCTGCCAGCGGATTGGTCGGGTCATAGGCGAGGATGCCGTCGGCGCTTCCGAACGCTGCACCGGCCACGTAAACACCGGAGTTGCCCTGCCCTTCCTGGGCCACGACGTAGCGTGCCTGGAATGCCGGGCCGTTGGTGGGCTTGATCGTGTTGATATTGGCGATGTTGTCTGAGATCGCGTCGAGCCAGTGCCGGTGAAGTGTGAGCCCGGTGCCCGCGATTCCGATGGCGTCGAAAGTCATTAGTTCGTTCCGATCGCTGTGCGCATGCGGCTGAATTCATTGCCGACTGCCTGGGCGGCGAACTGGAAGCGCAGCACGGTATCGGTGCCGGAGACAGTCTCGGTGTCGAGGTTGACGTTGTTGCCGTTGACGTTGGTGGGCTCGAGTGAGCGAGCCGTGGTCGCCTCGACGTGGCCGTCGCCAGCTTTCACGGAGGCGGCGAGGGCGGCTTCGAAGGACACGCGCTTCGCCTGATAGTTGGGGGTGTTGACGTTCGCGATGTTGTTCGCGATGGTGGTTTGTCGCAGCGCAAGTGCGTCGAGTGCGCTCGTGAGCGCAACAGTCGTAACTGAATTAAGCACGGATATCCGTTCCCCCTGAAACAACGGCCTATCCGTGGCCTATAAGGAAAGCGATCCATGCTCTCCACTGCTATCTATCGGCAGCGGGTAATGGTGCGTTAGTTTCTTTCTGTCCTATTTGCACCCCCCAAGAGGGTGTCGCTGCGCCACGTCTCCGATGGGCTTTGACGGGGTGTCGTCGGGAATCGCCCCGACGACGAGTATCTTGCTGGTCGGGTATCGGGGCTCGTTACTCGGGCGGCACTCGGCTCATGAAGGGGCAGCACCTATTTACCCGGTTCGCACAAGTTGTGCTTCTTGTGCTTCTTGTTCCCGTTGCAGGTCGCGCAA
>JBDTAD010000220.1:0-4755 GCA_039924815.1 Lacisediminihabitans sp. | reverse complement strand
CCCTCACCCTGCTCTATTCGAACAGTGCATCAGTGAACGGCTCGAGCATCCCTCCCATGATCACAGCGACGGGGGCGACCTTCGCGATTGGCGGTGTTAACTTCACCTACGGCGTGGTCATGATGCTCGTGTTGTATCTGATCGTGGCCTTCATTTTGGGCAAGACCGCCTGGGGTCGGCACGTGTATGCCGTCGGTGACGACCCGGAAGCTGCACGATTGGCCGGAATTAGCGTCAACCGCGTGCTCATGGGTGTCTACATAGTCGCGGGCGCAGTGACGGCAATCGGTGCTTGGATTCAAATCGGACGGGCGGATGCTGCAAGCCCGAACGCGGGGACCGACATCAACCTCGACTCCATCACGGCAGTTGTGATCGGCGGCACCAGCCTCTTCGGCGGTCGTGGCACGATTTGGGGCTCGCTGCTCGGCGCACTGATCGTTGGAGTTTTCCGGAACGGTCTGGCGTTGGCCGGGCTTGATGTTCTCTACCAAACTCTCGCCGTGGGCATCCTCATCATCGTGGCGGTCTCGATAGACCAGTGGATTCGGAAGGTACGCAAATGACGATCATCGACTCGACCCACTCGGGGGCGGCAGAGGTAGAGACTCGAACACCAATTTTGCAGGCGAAGCGACTGGTAAAAACTTTCGGTCGGGTCGTCGGGCTCGACGGTGTCAGTCTCGAGCTCTACCCGGGCGAGGTCCTTGCGATCATTGGCGACAACGGCGCTGGAAAGTCCACGCTGGTGAAATGCCTGACGGGCGCGGAGATTCCCGACGAGGGGGAGATTTTCCTCAATGGGAAACCTGTGCACTTCAAGGGGCCTCAGGATGCGCGTGACGCCGGGGTCGAGACTGTGTATCAAACACTCGCGGTGTCCCCGGCGCTAGACGTGGCATCCAACCTGTTTCTCGGGAGGGAAGAGCGCAAGAAGGGGATTCTTGGATCAGTTTTCCGCATGCTCGACACGAAGGGGATGCGTGCCAAAGCGAAAGCCGAGGTGCTCAATCTCGGGATTGCCACACTTCAAGATGTGACGGTTCCAGTGGAGAATCTCTCCGGCGGTCAACGGCAGGCGGTCGCGGTTGCTCGGGCCGCAGCTTTTGGATCCAAGGTTGTTGTGCTCGACGAGCCGACTGCCGCGCTTGGCGTGCGGGAATCAAACCAAGTGCTTCAGCTGGTACGCAACCTGCGCGATAGGGGTATCCCTGTGATCCTGATCAGTCACAACATGCCTCAGGTGTTCGAAGTGGCTGATCGGATTCATATTCAACGTCTGGGCAAACGCGCCGCAACCATTACGCCACAGTCGCATTCGATGACCGAGGCTGTGGCGATTATGACGGGAGCATCGGTCTGACTGTCGCCACAGGACAGGCCACAGCGTGACAATCGTCAGACGAGGCTAAGGCGACGGCAAACCCGGGCTTTCGTTAATTTTCTATCTGGACCATACTTTCCAGATGGATAGTGAAGAGGGCGAAGTTTCGACATCCGACGCTGCCGCGTGGCTACGTAACCATGACCAGATTCAGGATCTCGTCAACCGCCGTGTTCCCACCCGTTCACAGGCGACCCTTTCGTTGTGGGGCGCACTGGTGCTTGCGGTCTATGTCGGCGTGTTCCTCATAGCCTTTGGCGGCCGCACAGTACACGAGACGGTGTCCAATGGGGGCGACTATCAGTTTTCAAACATGCTGCTGGTGCCCCTGCTCGCTTTTAGCTTTCTGGTCAACGGAGCACGTGAGCGGATGGGCATCCAGCGCAAGCCCGCGGGCCGCAGCTGGATTCTGTACTTAGCCATCTTTGTCGCCTTCATGGCTCTCGGGGTCTTGAGTCTTGTGGGTGTTGGCTATCCCTGGTGGCTCAACCTGCTTGTGCCGCTGCTCTTGTTCGTCACACTGGCGATCACTCCACTCCGGCAGCTGCGGCAGTCAGTAAAGACACCAGAGACTGAGCGCTGGGTTACGAAACCCTTGAGCCGGCCAACACGGTGGACCACCGCCGTGATTGGTGTGACATTTGGTCTTCTCGTCGCAACGAGTACTTCGCGATGGTTCCCCATTCTTTCCATCATCGCCTTCATGCTGATCCTGGGGGCGCTTATCGGATTGCGCACGAGATGGGGGTTGCCTCGCACCGGCTACGAGTGGGGTCCTTGGCAGTGGGTTGCCTTCGGGCTGGCGACAGGGGTGCTCTTCCTCGACGTGGCTCTGCTCACCTTTACCCCGTGGATGACGACTGCGGTAGCGATCATTGCGGGTGTGCTTGTGGCCGCCGTGATGGTTCTGGCGGCTCTTTTTCCACGCGCAGCAGACAGGTAACGCTGTGGCTCACCCAAGACATCAGTGGGATGATGCGTTCCAGACCCCCATCCGCTTCTCCCTCATGGCGGCACTGGGGACGAACGCGGTGATCGACTTTCGCACGTTGCGTGATCTTCTCGAAGCGGATGACTCCGTGCTGAGCAAGGCCGTGTCCCACCTGGAGAAGATCGGGTACGTCAAAGTCACCAAGGGCTATGTCGGAAACCGTCCAAAAACCTGGATTGGATCAACGGCGAAGGGAACCAGAGCCTACGAAGCGCACCTCCGCGCACTTCGTGCCATTACCGAGGGCGCTCTCTAAGAAGAGACCGGACCACACTCGGGGCAGGACCAATCGTTGCCCGACTGGCAGAGTACGGTTCCGCAGTCTGGGCACGTGCGTAGTTCATCCATGCGTCCATTCTGACGCTGGCGCTGACTCAAAGCCAGCGCCAATCCGTCAGCTTTCAGGTCACATCCAGGTGTGGTGCGCAGTCGTTCGAGAGTGTGTCCGATGATCCGGACCCGGGATGAGAACCGTCCGAGGGCTCGCTGTCGACATCGTGCACCGAGAAGGGCATCGCAGAAGAGACGTAGAGCAATTCCAGACCACCTTCGAAGACGAGCGGAACGAGTTCCGCGTCCTCCGCGTCGATGAGACGTTGTGCACGTCGAAGGAAGATGCCGGCCATCTCATACGTGGTCACGAACTGTCTACCGCCGTAGTGAACGCAGACGGACTCAGAAGCCTCACGCTTCAAGGAAGCATGATGAGCTCGAGCCGCACTCGCAGTTGTAGCGATCGGAGCGAAGCTACCCGCATCGCTTTCGTGTGCGGAATGCTTTTCCCGTGGATCCAGATTCTGAATTTGTGCCATTTCATCACCTCGCTAGGTCAGAAACAACTACCGTTACAAGGCTGACCATACGCCTCGTCAAGGGGGCAGACAAGGGTGTTTAACGGTTCCTTCAGTTGTTGTTCAGCTAGACGCGGTGTGACAGGCCGACATGTCGCCGTGTTAGCGTTCCGCATGGCCCGAATCGCCAGCGCAGCAACGGCCCTGCCGGGAAATGTCTACTCGCAGGAAGTCATCACGAGCGCCATCGCGCCGATGATCACGGCCGACACGGTCAAACAAGCTGTGCTGCGCAGGATGCACGCCGCCAGCGGTGTGCGAACGCGGCACTTGGTCATGCCCATCGAAGATTATCTTGGTCCCCACACCTTCACGGAGTCGAACGACCTGTTCATCGAGGTCGCCGTTCGGCTCGCGACGGAGGCCCTCCAGGCGGCGCTCGGGCGAGCGGGCGTTCGCGCAGACGAAATTGACTTCGTGATGTTTACCTCGGTGACGGGCATCTCGGCTCCCTCCATTGACGGGTTGCTGGTGTCGACGCTCGGACTGCGTTCAGACGTCAAGCGGGTGCCGATGTTCGGGCTCGGCTGCGTCGCGGGAGCCTCAGGAATCGCCCGGATCAACGACTATCTGGTTGGACATCCGAGAGACGTTGCAGTGCTGGTATCTGTGGAGCTCTGCTCCCTCACCTTCCAGCAGGGCGATGACTCGATGGCCAACATCGTGGCAACAGGACTCTTCGGTGACGGGGCCGCGGCGGTCGTGATGGTCGGCGATGAGAGGGCGAAGCGGATGCCGGTGACCGGCCCAGACGTGATTGACTCTCGCAGCCAGCTCTACGCAGGCACGGAGGGCGTGCTCGGCTTTAATGCGAGCGAGACCGGATTTCGTATCGTCCTCACAGCCGAGGTCGCAGGCGTCATCGAAAAACACTTTGGCAACGATGCGCGGGAATTTCTGGCCGGGCAAGGCCAAACTCTCGCCGATGTGGACGGCTTCATCGCGCATCCGGGCGGACCGCGCGTGCTCGAGGCTTTCCAAACGTCGCTCGGACTAGCGGAAGATGCGCTGGAGAATAGTTGGCGCTCGCTCGCGGAGGTCGGCAACCTATCGTCAGCGTCGGTGCTGCACATTCTTGAGGCCGAGCTGGATGTCGGAGCGAAGCCCGCCGGAACGCAAACGCTGCTTTTCGCGCTCGGACCGGGTATCAGCGGCGAGCTTGTGCTGTTGCGCTGGCCCGACTCGGTCGGAGCCGACGTGCCAAGCCTGCCAGCAGGAGCCGACGCATGATCTGGTTCGTGGCTCTTATCCTGTTGACCGGGGTGGAGCGGCTCTGGGAACTCGTGCTCTCCACGAGGCACGCGCGCTGGGCGTTTGCCCACGGCGGCCGCGAATTCGGCCTGGCTCACTATCCGTTCATGGTCGTGCTGCACACGGGGTTGCTGCTCGCCTGTCTCGCCGAGGCCTACTTCGGTGGACGGCCGTTTCTACCCTGGCTGGGTTGGCCGATGCTGGTCATCGCGCTGGCCTGCCAGGCGCTGCGGTACTGGTGCATCACTGTTTTGGGGCGCCAGTGGAACTCCCGGGTG
>JBDTAD010000219.1:0-3189 GCA_039924815.1 Lacisediminihabitans sp. | reverse complement strand
TGTGTTCGGCCCGCACGCGGCGCAGAACGTAAAGAGCGAGAGCTGCCAGCCCGAGCACGACGACGGCACCGCCAGCGATAGGGGATCGCGCAAGGATCAAACAGACGCCGGCAACGGAGATCGAACCGATGCTGATCCACTGTGAAATGGACTTGGTGAGAAATTCCGCGACGAAGGTCACGAGCGCCAGCAGAGCGACGATGCCGAACTGATTGCGCCTGCCGAAGATCCCCTGGAGCGGGCCGAGATCATCCAGCTTGCCCTGAATGAACAGGAGTCGGATCGGCGAATCGATAAGCAACCCAGAGATGATCTCCAGTGCAAGCGAGAGCACGAGCGCGATGCGAAGGATGTCGCCGAATGCTCTCGCGATCTGGATTGTGTCGCGCACCAGGGCGACGTAGATGCCGAGCATCGTCACGGCCCCAAAGTAGACAACGCTGCCCAATGTTGCCCACCGGTATTGGCTCCAGAAGACGGATGCTCCCGCCCAGGTTACGAACACGAGAAGCGAAATCGGCAACAGCCCGTGCCATTCGATCTCACGCTGCTTCGCGAGGAGCGACAGGCTTGCCAGGACCAAGAGTGTGGCCACGATGCCGAGAAGGCCAGCCCATCCGATCATTTGCTGGAGAAAAAGCGAACCGAGCTCCGTCGCGATGATCAGATGCGTGAGTGCCGCGGTAAACCGCGGTGCCGCGAAGAAATACCGACCTGCCTCGACAATCGCGGGTGGCGGCTTGATTGTGCTCACCGCAGAGTCTCCGCTGTGCTGGTGCCTTGCGCAGCTTCGATCTCGGCTGCCAAAGGGCGCAGTTTAGTTTTCACCGCGAACACAATAAGCAGAATCCAGCCGCCCTCGATCAGGATGCGGCTCTCGGCAAGCGACTGCACGAGCTGCGCCGTGAGTACGAGCAGGGGGAGCAGCGCAACCCAGGAGTAACTTCCGCGCGAGCCGGGGGAGAGGATGACGCGGTTCGTCGCCATGAGCCAGGACCGCACGAGTGTTGCGAGGACGAGCGCGCCGAAGACCACGAGACCCAGGATGCCGAGCTGCAGCCAGACATCCAGCCATGCATTGTGGGCGTGCATGACTTGCACTCCGCCCTTCACGATCAGGCTCTTAAACGGCTCCACCCACGGTGTCCAATAGCTAACCCAGCCCCAGCCGAAGTCGGGACGCTGCTGAGCCAGATGGATGACGGCGTTCCAGATGTCGACGCGGCCGGTGAGCTCGGTGCTCTTGCCCATGAGGTGCAGCAGCGGGGCGCGGAAGACGAAACCGATGCACCCGATCACAACAAGTGATGCGACAATCACACCGTAGGCGATACCCCGATCTCGTTGGCTGGTCGCGCGCCGCACGAGGAGTGCAGCCCCGGCCACCACGAGCACGGCCACCAGCCCAATGAAGATCGTCGCGCTGCGCGTGATGCCGATGGTGCCGAGAGCCACGACGAGCCAGAACCAGCCCCACAGGCCGGTGCTGCGACAGGCAAGCTGCAGGGCGAAGACGATGAGCGCGATCAGGGCGATCATCGCCAGGAGGCTCGAGTTGCCGACAATGCCCTGGATTTTGCCCGCCGAGAACAGCAGGTCGCGTGACCAGTACAGCAGCTTCGCAACGTGACCGGGATTGTCGGGCGTGACCCAGACGGGAAAGACCGGGTGCCGAATGAACGCCGAAACAATGAACTCGAACAGAAACGACAGCCCCAGGATCACGCGGAGCACCCAGCCAAGAACGGTGAGTAATTCCTGCCAACTGAGCAGGAGTGCCACGGGGAGTGCCGCGATCGTCGTGATCCACTGTGCGGTGACGCCGAGCGCCGATGAGCCGGCGTAGAAGGACCAGGCGATGGATGCCGTGGCCAGCAGCAAAAACGCGATCAGCGGATACGGCATCCGAGTCGGCCGCACCTGGTCGCGGTGCCGCACCAGCAGCAGAATCGCACCCACCACCATGATGAGCACGATCACGCCGTAGCCGTACCAGGTCAGCAGGTTGCGCCAGAAATCGCCCGCCAATCCGGTGAACAGCACGAGACCCGCGAACCACAGGCGCACGCGGCGCGAGTCAAGCACACTCATGTGTAGAGGCTAGTCGGTGCTCTTCGGCTGTGAGTCCGTGGTGTTCCGAAAACGCAGGAGATATGGCGTGCGTTGCGCGGAAGAGGACGGTGCAGCGTGTTTCGATCAGCATCTCCTGCGTTTTCGGAACACCAGGACGGATGCTCGCGCCCCGCGGTTGGTAACTTGGTGTAGTCGCCCTCGCGTGCGCGCGATCGGATCTGCGGCCAACGACCACTGCTCACAGAGGACCCCTCGGATGCTCGTAGCCATCACCAACACCCCGCGACCGTATGCCTGGGGTCCGTCCACCGCCATCGCGGAGCTGCTCGGCCACGCGGCATCCAGCGGGCCGGAGGCTGAGCTGTGGCTTGGTGCGCATCCGGCGTCACCGAGCGTGATCGTGGATCCGTCGTCCGTCGGCGGGGCAGCGACTTTGCCGGAGTGGATCGCTGCCGATCCGGAACTTACCCTGGGCCGGTTCGCGGCGACGGGGCGGCTGCCGTTTCTCTTGAAGATTCTCGCGGCCGCGCATCCGCTCTCACTGCAGGCGCACCCGACGCCGGCACAGGCCGTCGCCGGGTTCGAACGGGAAAACGCCCTCGGCATCCCGCTCGACGCGGCCCATCGCAATTACAAAGACGCGTCCGCGAAGCCGGAGCTGATCTACGCGCTGAGTGACACCTTCGACGCACTGTGTGGCTTCAGGCCACTCGATGAGGTGCGCTCGCTGCTGATGGAGCTGCTCGACCTCGATGACCGCACAGAAGAACCGCAGCCGCAGCCGCTCGAAGACCTGCTTCAGCGGCTCTCGTCGGATGACGAGCTCCCGTCGGTTTTCGAATGGCTCATTTCGAGCGGTGCGGGGGTGCCGACCCTCGTCTCGCTCGTGTCGAGGCTCGCTCCACTGTCTTCCCACGCTCCGCTTGCGACCGCCGCGGCGCTCGCTGTCGAGTATCCGGATGACCCCGGCATCGTCATTTCGCTGTTGCTGAACCGCGTGACCCTCGCCCGTGGCGAGGCGCTGTATTTGCCTGCCGGCAACATCCACGCTTACCTCGAAGGCGTCGGGGTGGAGCTCATGGCGGCGTCGGACAACGTGATGCGCGGAGGGTTGAC
>JBDTAD010000218.1:0-6523 GCA_039924815.1 Lacisediminihabitans sp. | reverse complement strand
TCACGATCGTCGAGAGTAGCTCGATCATTCAGCCGTCAGACAAGATCAGTCTGCCGGTCACGGTGCGTAACGATCTCGGCTTTCCTATCAACGTCGTCGTGACCGCGCATTCACCGAGCGGCATCCTGCATATTGTTCACAACAAAGTGCCCCTGACGGTCGAGGCGAACTCTCAAGCTGGCGCTCGAATTGCCGTGCAGTCGGTCGCCAACGGTGACGTCGAACTGAGAGTCTCACTCACTAGCGTCAATGGCACACCAATTTCGACTCCCTCCTTCGTTGACGTGAACGTGCAGGCCCAGTGGGAGACCGCGATAACGGTATCGATCGGAGCCTTGCTGTTCCTCGTCTTTGGCTTCGGTATCTGGCGGAACATCTCGAAGCGTCGTAGGATCCGTCGGGCGAAATCCGTCGGCGAAAGCTCAGACGCCGTTGCGGACGATGCGGATGCCCAAGTGCCGGTGGATACTCCACGTGACTGAACCCACAGAGATCGCTCCACGTCCGGCCGGTCTCGGTAGGGCAAGCGCACTGCTCGCCTCGGGCACGGTGGTCTCTCGCGTACTCGGCTTTGTCAGGGCCGCTGTCCTGACCATGGCGATCGGCCAGCTCGCGGCGGGTGACGCTTTCGGCATAGCCAATCAGCTGCCCAACAACATCTATGCCCTCGTTGCTGGAGGCGTACTCAGCGCTGTGTTAGTGCCACAGATCGTCCGCGCAGCCCTGCACGACGATGGTGGAGAGCGGTTCATCAATCGAGTGGTCACGCTCGGAATCGTGATCTTCGCTGTCGTCACCGTGATCGCAACTCTCGCCGCACCAGCCCTCGTCAGCCTTTATGCACAGACCTCGACAACAGGAAGAGGCCTCACCCCGGAGGCTTTCTCCCTCGCCGTCACCTTCGCGTACTGGTGTCTCCCGCAGATTTTCTTCTACGCGCTGTACAGCCTGCTCAGCGAAGTGCTCAACGCCCGCAACGTCTTTGGCCCATTCACCTGGGCACCGGTGCTCAACAATGTGGTCTCCATCGCAGGCCTAGTGACGTTTATTCTCTTGTTCGGTGATCACAGCGTCAATGGTGTCGTCGGAATCTGGGGTAACGACCGCATTGTTCTTCTCGGAGCAACGACAACCCTCGGGGTAGCAGCGCAAGCACTCATTCTTTTCTTCTTCTGGAAGCGGGTCGGGCTGAAGTTCCGTCCGGATTTCCACTGGCGCGGCGTGGGGCTCGCGGCCACCGGGCGGGCCGCTGGCTGGCTCTTTGGGATGATCCTCGTCACCCAGGTGGCCGGCATTGTGCAGACGAACGTGTCATCCATCGCATCCGGCCACGGTGCTTCGGTGCTTGCCCTGCAGAACTCGTGGCTGATCTTCATGCTGCCGCACTCGGTCATCGCCGTCTCTATTGCCACCGCCTATTTCACGAGGATGAGCGGGCATGCGAGCTCTGGCAATTTGGCCGGCGTGCGCGATGACCTCTCCACGTCGCTGCGCGGAATTGGCCTGCTCATCGTCTTTGCCGCCGTCGCTCTTTCGGTCGTCGCGTATCCGTTCGCCCGGGTGTTCGCTAATGGCTTTGTCAACGTTCAGGGAATGGCGAATGTCATTTTGGCCTTTATGCCTGGCTTGATCCTGTTCAGCATGCTGTTCGTTATCCAGAGGGTTTTTTACGCGTTGGGAGACACGCGCACACCCTTCTTCATGCAGTGCGTCCAGTCAGGACTCTTCGTCATTGGCGCGCTTTTCTGCACCTTGTTGCCCTCCGAATGGATTGCTGTCGGCATCGCGGCGGTCACGTCGATCGCGGGGAGCGCGCAGACAGTGGTGGCCATCATCCTGGTCCGTCGACGAATCGGCGGGATGGACGGTTGGCTGGTGCTGCGCCGTCACCTGCAGTACCTATTGCTCGCGCTCGTGGCGGGGGCAGTCGGTTTCGGCATGCTCGTCTTGCTTGGCGGCCTGCACGCGCAGGGGTTCGCCCAGTCCGGAATCATCCAGGCTGTGCTGTCGATTGCTGCGATCGGCGCTGTCATGAGCGTGGTCTACTTTGGCCTGTTGCTGTTGTTGCGCAATCCGGAACTGACGTCCGTGACGAATACGGTAATGGTTCGATTCAGCCGTAAGAAGTAGGCCTTCTGCACCGCAGAACCTCTCACAACGGGGCGGAATATCGTGCCAATAGGATGTGTTGTATCGGTCAGCAGGCGGCACCACGGAGTGCGTAGCTGCCATAAAGGGAAGGTTTTCCGTTGCGCCAGATCATCATTATCGGCTCAGGCCCCGCAGGTTATACGGCCGCGATCTATGCCGCACGCGCCAAGCTCGAACCACTGTTGATCGCGAGTTCGGTCGAAGCCGGTGGCGATTTAATGACAACGACCGAGGTGGAAAATTACCCCGGTTTCCCCGAAAGTGTCATGGGGCCCGATCTGATGGCCAAGTTCCAAGCGCAGGCAGAACGTTTCGGCACCGAGGTTGTTTTTGATGACGTGGCCTCGGTTGACCTCACGGGCCAGATCAAGAAGGTCACACTCGGCAACGGCGAAACCCACGAGGCATTGTCCGTGATTTTCGCCACCGGATCCGCCTACCGCAGGCTCGGGCTCGAGGACGAAGATCGCTTGAGCGGCCACGGTGTCTCGTGGTGCGCCACCTGCGACGGGTTCTTCTTCCGTGAGAAGGTCATCGCGGTCGTCGGTGGAGGAGACTCCGCCATGGAAGAGGCGAACTTCCTCACGAAGTTCGCCGACAAGGTGTACGTCATTCACCGCAGCGACGCGCTGCGCGCCTCGAAGACCATGCTTGAGCGCGCTCAGGACAACCCGAAGATCGAGTTTGTGCTGAACAAGGCGGTAGAGCACATCTATGGCGACGCCCTCGTCACCGGTGTCGGCCTCCGGGACACCGTGGATGGCACGGAAACCACGCTCGACCTCGATGGGCTCTTCATTGCGATCGGCGCAGACCCACGCACTCAGCTCATCCGCGGCCAGCTAGACATCACTTCGCACGGCACAATCGCGGTGGATGGGCGCAGTTCACGCACCAACCTGCCCGGCGTTTTCGCTGCCGGCGACGTGATCGACCCGAGCTACCGCCAGGCAGTCACTGCGGCTGCGTCCGGAACGGTCGCGGCACTCGATGCAGAGCATTACCTAGATTCACTCCCAAAAGAATTGCTGGCATCGGCAACAGTTGATGCCGAATCCGTCGCCGTTTCGGCGTAACGGCTACTTCGTCCAGCGCTGGTGATCCAGCGCAGATCTATCCACCGAAAGAGAGAAAGACATGTCAAACGCAGTCAATGTGACCGATGCGAACTTCGAGGCTGAAGTTCTGAATTCTGACAAGACGATCCTGGTTGATTTCTGGGCAGAGTGGTGCGGCCCGTGTCGCGCCGTCGGACCAATCCTCGACCAGATCGGCGCAGAGAACGCTGACAAAATCACCATCGTGAAGCTGAACGTTGACGACAACCCTCAGACCGCTGCGAAGTACCAGATCACGTCAATTCCGATGATGAAGGTCTTCAAGGGCGGTGAGGTAGCCAAGAGCATCCTCGGTGCCAAGCCGAAGCCTGCGCTCGAATCCGACCTCGCCGAGTTCCTGGCGTAGACAGCCACTCGTTTCACCGGCACGAAAAGCCCTTCCACCCTTGCGGTGGAGGGGCTTTTTCCGTATTCCCCTATTCTTGAACTTCCACCACCATCTGCTTTTCGGGATACTCCATGACAACCGACGGAACCGCACAGGGAGCGCAGGGCAACAACCTCGACCCCTGGTACACCCACTACGCCGCGCGCTCTGCGGGCCTCAGTGCCTCAGAAGTGCGCGCCCTTTTCGCCGTGGCATCTCGGCCTGAGGTTGTTTCTCTCGCCGGTGGGATGCCGTTTGTTTCTGCCATTCCAGCGGACTTGCTCACCGGTTCCATCGATCGGGTCATGCGTGACCAGCGAGCTCAGGCGCTGCAATACGGCTCCGGCCAGGGTTCTCCTGCGCTGAGAGAGCACATCCTGCAGATCATAGCCCTCGAGGGTATCCGGGCGAACGTGGATGATGTTGTCGTCACGACCGGCTCCCAGCACGGACTTGAGCTTATGACCAAGCTCTTTATTGACCCGGGTGACGTCGTTTTGGCAGAAGCACCAAGCTACGTGACCGCTCTCGTCGTTTTCAAGTCCTTTCAGGCTGAGGTCAGTCATGTTGCGATGGATGCACACGGTCTGATTCCTGAAGCATTGCGCGAACGCATCGCCGCGCTGAAGGCTCAGGGCAAGAAGATCAAGTTCCTTTACACCGTGCCGACCTTCAGCAACCCGGCGGGGGTGACGCTGAGCTGGGAGCGCCGGCTGGAGATCTTGGAAATCGCTCGCTCGAACGACATCCTCGTGCTCGAAGACAATCCCTACGGTCTCTTGTACTTCGATGCACCGCCGCCGCACGCTTTGCGCTCGGTCGAAGAGGATGGCGTGGTCTATCTGGGAACATTCTCGAAGACTCTGGCTCCAGGGTTTAGAACGGGGTGGGCGCTCGCCCCGCACGCCATTAGGGAAAAACTCACACTGGCTAATGAGGCCGCGGTTTTGTCACCCAGCTCTTTCAGTCAACTCATCATCGCCGAGTACCTGAGTGAGGCCGACTGGAAGGGACAAATCAATACCTTCCGCGGTATTTACCATGAGCGACGCGATGCCATGCTGAGCGCGCTGTCGGAATGCCTTCCGCAGCTGAGTTGGACGGTGCCCAATGGTGGTTTCTACGTCTGGCTGACGCTGCCAGACCACCTCGACTCGAAGGCAATGCTTCCCCGAGCCGTCAAGGAATTGGTCGCGTACACGCCTGGCACAGCTTTTTACGCGGATGGCAGCGGACGCAACAAGATCCGGCTTGCTTTCTGCTACCCAACGCCTGATTTCATCCGCGAGGGTATTCGACGTCTCACCACCGTGATTAACGGCGAGCTCGACCTGCTCAACACCTTCGAGCAGACCGCACCGCTGGGGATCGTTCCCGCCGAGCGTGGCTACAGTAGCCCGCCACCCAACCTGGGCTAGGACAGCATGAACAGCACCTCAAAGACACGCGTACTAGTACTCGCTGGCGGGATTTCCCACGAGAGAGACGTGTCGCTTCGCTCAGGAAGACGTGTGGCAGATGGTCTAGCGGAACAGGGCGTCGAGGTCAGTTTGCGAGACCCGGATGCTTCTCTCCTAGAGCACCTTGTCAACAACCGGCCGGACGTGGTGTGGCCCGCACTTCATGGTGCAAGCGGCGAGGATGGCGCTCTGCGCGGTATCCTTGACTTTCTCGAGATCCCGTACGTCGGCTCGCGCGCGGGTGCTTCACGACTGGCTTGGGACAAGCCCACCGCAAAGTCCCTGGTTGAGCGCATCGGGATTGCGACACCGAAGTCTATTGCCCTACCTCGGGATGCGTTCCGAGAATTGGGTGCGCACAGCATCCTGGAGAGCATCGCAGCGCAATTGCCTGTACCACTGGTGGTCAAGCCGGCCCGGGGAGGATCAGCCCAGGGCGTGTCTCTCGTCCACGATCGCGCGGAGCTTCCGCGCGCCATGGTCGACGCATACACTTACTGCGACGTTGCCCTGATCGAACAGATGATCTCAGGCACAGAAATCGCCGTAGGAGTTGTCGATACCGGTGGTGGCCCCGTTGCCCTGCCTGCGGTCGAAATAGAGCCCCTATCGGGCGTCTATAGCTTCGAGGCCCGGTATAACGCCGGGGAGACCCTCTTCTACACGCCAGCAAGACTGAGTGAGGAGGTCTCTGCCCGCGTGGCCAAGGTTGCCCTTGACGCCCACCGAACGCTAGGACTGCGCCATCTGTCTCGAGTCGACATGATCGTGGATGCCGAGGGCACGCCGTGGTTCCTTGAGGCGAACGTGCTTCCGGGGCTCACTGAAACTTCGTTGTTGCCGCAGGCTCTGGAGGCTGCAGGGCACGATCTCGGGTGGATGTACCTCGCTCTGGCCGAAGCCGCCATGAGCGAGAGCGGTCGCTGAGCCTGTCGAAGCGCGCAGCCCACTCATTACCCCCGCAACAAGCTCAGGGAATGGGTCGGCACTAACTAAAGCCGGGCTCGTTCAGCTCCGCGAGAATGCGATTGAGATCCGCGACCGTGGCGAAGTCGATCACGATGGTGCCCTTGCTCGAGCCGAGGCTCACTTTGACCCTGGTGTTCAGCCGATCACCCAGTCTTTCTGCGATTTCGTCGAGCTGGCCTTGGCGCTTACCCGCACTGGGCTTCGCCGCCCGTGCTGGCTTGGTGCTGATCTGTCCAGCCACAGCTTCCGCCGCACGAACTGATAGATCCTCATTAACAATCTTGTCTGCAAGTCTGACCATCGTCGAGATATCCCCCGCAGAGAGGATTGCCCGGGCGTGCCCAGCACTCAGCACCCCGGCAGCAACCCTCTTCTGAACGGATTCTGGCAAGCGCAGCAGGCGCAGGGTGTTGGTGATCTGTGGCCGGGAGCGCCCGATCCTGGTGGCCAGTTCATCT
>JBDTAD010000217.1:0-3208 GCA_039924815.1 Lacisediminihabitans sp. | reverse complement strand
GCAGAACTTCAAGCGGAATTTTATCCGATTGCCACAGTGCGAGGTATCTATTGATGTCGCGAAGAGGAACGGAGTCGCCCTTGTGCGAGCCCACGAGGCGCTTTCGTTCCTCGGAAAACGTGAGAGTGGGGATGGCAGCAGTCTGTGATTAACTTTTGCCCCGAAAGCTGAACTGCGGATAAGCCACTTCGCCAATGCTGGCAGGCCACACCCACCTAAACATGTACCAGCCTCATGAGATTGAAGCCCTCCGCTCGTCTAGACGGCCTGGACCGCGGTCGCGGCGGCTGTCTCTTCTGCGGGATGCGCGACGCCCGTCGATTCGCGATCGACGATGTGGAAATCCGCCAGGATCTGCCTTGGAGGGATCGGCTCGCCCTTTTCTTCGATTCGTTCGAGCAGCATGTCCACGGCGACCTGAGCGATCTGATCTCGACCGGGGTCAACACTCGAGAGCGACGGCAGGGCGAAGCGTGACTCGTCGATGTTGTCGAACCCGATCACGGCGACGTCCTCAGGAACTCTCACGCGTGCTTCACCGAGTGCACGCAGCACGCCCAGGCCCAGAGTGTCGTTGAGGGCGAATGCGGCGTCGAACTCGATTCCGACGTGAAGCAGCTCGCGCATCGCGGCGGCCCCGTTCTCGCGATGCCACGGTGCGGCATCCCGTACGAGTAACGGGTCGTAGGGAAGCCCCGCCGCCTCCAGCGCTTCGCGGTAACCGCGCAGGCGCAGGTTCGCAGAGCGGATGTCGTCTCGGTTGCGAGGATGGGCTCCGATCAAGGCGATCCGGCGGCGCCCCATGCCGATGAGGTGCTCGGTTGCAGCCCGAGCCGATTCAACGTTGTGCATCGTGACGTGGTCGGTTGGCCCTCCGAACATCCGCTCTCCGAGCAGCACAAGCGGGAAGCCGACATCGAGCGATTCGATATCCTCTTGGCCGAGTGCTTCAGGGCTGAAGAGCACACCGTCGGTGAGGCGCAGACGCTCCCCGGCGAGGACCGCGAGTTCACCCTCGCGGGTCGCGCCGGTCTGGTCAATGAGCACGGAGACGTTGCGGAGACGAGCATTACGGATGATCGTGTCGGCGAGTTCGGCGAAGTAGTTTTGCCGCAGTTCTGGAATAGCGAGACCGATCACGCCCGTGCGCCCGGAACGCAGTCCCCGGGCGGTGAGATTGGGACGGTAGCCGACTTCCGCGATGGCGGCGAGCACCCGCTCGCGGGTGGATGGGCGCACGTGCGGGAAGTCGTTGACGACGTTAGAAACGGTCTTGATCGAGACGCCTGCTACCCGAGCCACATCGTGGAGTGTCGAGACCATGTGCCCTTCCCTGATTTTCGGACATCGTGGGACGAATTGCGAATCGTGACTTGACAGCGCGCCTGAGCTTAGCAATAGTACTAGTTACAACGTTGGAAATACAACGTTGTAAATTACGAATCGGACCACCGGGCACAGTCACGACACGCGGTTCTCTCGACTCGCGTGTCAGCTCGCCGAAGCGCAACACCAACAGAGTCATCCACGCATTCGAAAGGATTGATCAGTGAAGATCAAAACAGTCATCGCTGCAGCGGCGACGCTCGCGCTCGCGGCGTCTCTCGCCGCCTGTTCCGCGGGCGACGCGCCGAAAAAGGGCAGCGACGCGAGTAACTGCACCAACAAGATCATCAAGACCGACGCTCCCGTTGTGACGATGTGGGCCTGGTACCCCAACATGGAGTTGGTTGTCGACAACTTCAACAAGGCGCACGACGACGTTCAGGTCTGCTGGACGAACGCCGGTGCCGGAGGCGCCGAGTACGACAAGTTCCAGACGGCGATCTCTGCCGGCACGGGCGCACCGGACGTCATCATGGTCGAGGCTGACCGCATCCCGGCTTACCAGATCCAGAAGGCGCTGGTCGATATCAGCAAATTCGGATACGACAAGGTCAAAGACAACTTCAGCGAAGGGGCGTGGAAAGACGTTTCGGTCGGCGACGGTGTCTACGGTGCTCCGATCGACGGTGGACCGATGGGGATGATCTACCGCAAGGATGTCTTCGACAAGTACGGCATCACCCCGCCGACCACTTGGGCCGAATACGAGGCCGCTGCGCAGAAGGTCAAGGATGCTGGCGGACCCAAGTTCGGTGACTTCCCGGCTAACCAGCCTGCCTATGCTACGGCGCTGATCAGCCAGAATGGCAGCCAGCCGTTCTCGTATGAGACCGCCGATGGAGGCAAGATCGGCATCGACTTGAACTCCGACTTCTCCAAGAAGGTGCTGAACTACTGGGCAGGGCTTACCTCGAAGGGCCTGATCGGCACGGAAGATCAGTTCACTCCTGAGTACATTGCCGGTGTGATCGGCGGCGACTACGCGACCTACCTCTCGGCCGCATGGGCTCCAGGGTATTTGCAGGGTGCCGGCGTCGGTAAGGGTGCCGACGCGGATGTGTGGGCGACCGCGCCGATTCCGCAGTGGGACACGAGTAATCCCGTGCAGATCAACTGGGGTGGATCGGCCTTCTCGGTAACGAGCCAGGCCAAGGACGCCAAGCTCGCAGCCAAGGTTGCCTTCGGTGTGTACGCCGACGACGCATCCCTCAAGGATGGCTGGGTCAACCAGATCATCTTCCCGCTGAACGTCAACGCTCTGAAGGACCCCGCGTTCATCGACCTGAAGTCCAAGTTCTTTGGCGGCCAACAGGCCAACAAAGAGGTCTATATCCCGGCTGCTAACGGCTACAAGGGTATGACGTACACGCCGATTGGTCAGTACTACTACAGTGCAATCACGAAGCAGATTGCCGCTATGAATGACGGATCTGCGACCGGGTCGCAAGCTGCTGACGCGCTCCAAGCGGATGTCGTGAAGTACGCGAAAGAGCAAGGGTTCACCGTCAAGTAGGTGACCCAGTGCGAAGGGCCAGCTCGCCTCATCGGGAGCTGGCCCGACGCACTACCGTGCCGTCTTCATCACTTCCAGACCGGGAGATTTCATGACCGCCTCATCCGTCAGGCCCGCGGTTCCCGCGGTGCGCCGTCGACCAAAGACCTCGCGCCAGAACCTCACCGGGTGGCTCTTCGTCGGTCCCTTCGGGATCGTCTTTCTCGCACTACTCGTACTCCCGCTCGGCTTCGCCCTTTACCTCAGCTTGTTTCAGAAGCAGCTGATCGGCGGGACCAATTTCGTTCTCTTCGGCAACTACGTCAAGGC
>JBDTAD010000216.1:0-6015 GCA_039924815.1 Lacisediminihabitans sp. | reverse complement strand
CATGTTCCCCACGGTGGGTTTAGCACCCGCGCTGCGACTGGTCGTGCGCAACTGGGTAGTGAGCGCAATGGTGGCCTTCTGCCCCGAAGCGATCGTTCCACCCGTGCCATCGCCACCCTGCGCGTTCGTTCCCTGCAAAACCGCGCTCACACCAACGACATCGGCAAGTTGTGCCGGAGCAATCAAGGTGGCTTGCGTCAATGACACCGTGTCTGTGGTGAGGGTGCCGTCGGCCGCGCGGCGCAGCAGCGATACGGTGCTGAGCGAGGACTCCACACCGCTGGCGTGGCTGAGGTCTATGGCGATGCCGGTGAGGTTCAGTTGATCGAAGGGGTTGCTCGCCGCATCGTAGGCTCCAAAATCGCACGGAGCCGAACTTGTGGCGTTCGAACAGGTCACCGGGTCTGTCAGCCTCAGCTGCCAGGTGTTGGTGGTTGACGTGTTTTCGATCGTGGTCGTGTAGACAGTGCTCGGATAGTCCGAAGCGGCAACATCCGGCTGCGGGATGATGAGAGTCGTCGGCGAGGCGGTCTTGGTCACTTTAGTTGTCAACGTCGGGTCGATGATGGTGACGTGATCTTGAGCGGTGCGATCGAACGCTGCGCCCGTGAACGGTACGCCGTGCACATTCATCGTGTTGTTCACGACTCCGGGTGAGCCTGCGACGTTGTATTCCCGCGTTCCCTGAGTGCCAGTGACCCAGTCCGTCACGGTGCTACCACGCACGGCATTGCGTAGCTTCAGGTCGAGGTGCATCGTGCGCCCATCGGCGCTGGCGCCGGGGAACGATCCCGCGGACGCGCTGGCCACCCCTGACCCAACCGGAGGAGCCGTTGGGTCGGTGGAGGCGGCTATCGCGGCGGCACGATTCGGGTTCTCCACCATGGTTAGCCGCACACCCTGGGTCGAGGCGCGCTGCGCCGGGGTCAGTGAGTAGCCTGGGAAAATCCCAGCACACGAGGATGTCGTCGGACAAGCCTGTGCAGTGATGTCTTGCCAGGAGGTGCCGTTGTAGAGCTCGACCATCGAGACACTGTCCCAGCGCATCAGAGGGTCAAAAGTCGCCCCATTGACGTTCGTGGGTGTGATGGCATCAATTCGTACGAGATCGAATGCCTGAAACACGCTGCTCGAAATGGGAGCTTCGACAGCGGGGTCTTGAACGCTCATTGACTGAATGCCCGTTGTGACGGTCCCCCAGTCCAGCGTGACGCCAGTGGTCGCGCCCGACTGCGCCTGAAGCACCTTCGTACCGTCCCAGCTTTTAGCCGCGATAATCGGGCCTGGGCCGCCGTTTGTTGCCTGCACATTAGCCGTTTCGCAGTCGTTGACGAGTGCGCTGTTGATAACGGTACCGCCATCAACGGTGCCGCTGGCATTGGTGTTGGCGCAGTTGGTATAGGTAGTAAGAGCGGGATAGTCTCCGGGATTGGTAGGCGTGGCGGTGCCGCGCAGCGTTCCCCTGGCAACAAAGACGATTCCGGGTTTGACGTTAGTGGCCTGGCCGAATCCGTCATTATCGGTGAAAGTGAACCGCAGACCCTCCACATTGGAGTGAGTGGTTCCCTGTGGTAGCACGTCGTCGAGAACACCGTTGTAGGTCTTTGCGGCCGCGGTGGCGTCGACCGACGTGAGCGTCTGCCAAGTGCTGCCGTCCGTCGTGTACTCGATTGTCAAAATCGAGCCAAGGGGAACGGATGTTTGTGCGATCGCGGTCGCATCAAACGCATCCCAATACTGTGCGCCCGTTCCGGCCACAGGCTCGGTGATGACGATTGTCTTTGGTCTGACTGAGCTGGTACCTGACGGGGTCTGTGCCGAGAGCTGAACGAGGCTTGTGCCACCGGGAACGACAGTCTTGGGGGTGATCGTCTTGTCGAGGGTTAGCGCGATCTCGGGAAAGTAAACATCAAGATTGGCGTTAGCTGTCGCAGTATTCGAGCCTGCAGAGTTTGCTCCGATCACTGAGATCGCGTTGGGATAGCGCGTGAATCCACTGCCGACTGGGCCAGCACCTGCGGCTGTATCCACCGTGAAGTTGATCTTCGCCACGGAACCAGTGTCGATTGTGCCGGTATAGGTGACTTCGAAGCCGGTCAGGTACTGCCCACCGGTCAAGGTAGGAGTAGCGGGCAGCCCCGATGCGCTTGTCGCCGACGAATCGGCAGGAGCGGTCCCCGTGCTGACAAACCATTTCACGGTTGCCGCGTCGGCGCCGGAGGGCCACTGGCTCGAGGCGTTATTGAATCCTGCGAAAGAGACATCCGAAGTAAAGAACGTGCCAGAGGATGGTTCGCGCACCGTCAAGCTCGTGAGCGGTCCTGTTGACGTGTTCGTCGCTGTCAGCGTTGCGTTGGTCGATTCTCCGGCGGGAAGCTGTGAGGTGCTGAATGACTTGCCCGCTGAGACGGTAACCGTGAGCGGCGCTATCACCTGTTGGGCAGACACCGGGGTTGCGGCCGAGGTGTTCGCGGCTGTGACGACGGCACCACCGATAGTGTTCGTGCGCGTGCCACTGTTGACCAGTGGCGTAGCGTCTGACCGGTTTGTGGTTCGTTGCGCGAGCTTAACTTCAACGGAGCCGGCGCTGCCTACCGCGGAGATCGTGTTTCCGGTCGACGAGGTGAAAACGAAAGTGAGCGCGGTGACATCGGCGGCATTCACACTTGCTGGCAGCACTGGGGTCACACCCACTGCGCCTGGTACAGCAGCCCCGGTTCCCGTTGCAATGACCTGCACGCGGTCAGCTCCTGCAGGAAATACGACTGCGCCAAATCCATCGAAGTCGAAGAAGTTGAAGGTGCTCGCGGCGGCCGAGGGGTCAATCGGCTCATCGATCGACAAGGATGTTGCCGCGACGTTGGAGTCATTTTTGACCGTGAGCGTCGCCGTCGATTGCGCGCCTGGCTCGTACTGCGTTGACGCTGGCGTCCAAGTCTTCGACAGGGTGGCCTTCGTGATGTCGGGAACGCTCAGGGTCACGGGCACTGCTGCCGTGACCGTGGCGGCGTTGGTTGCCACGAAAGTTGCGGTGTTGTTCAGGGCGGTGCCGTCAAACGACTTGGCAACCGAGTCAGGCACTTTCACCTGAACCTGCACGGACCCAGTCGTGCCCGCCGCCAGACCGGTGCTCGCGGGCGTGGTGTTCGGCACACTGTCGCCGAAGGCCACCTTGACGGTGTTACCTGTGACGGATGTAGACACCGTTCCAGCTCCGACCACCGCTGGCGTTCCCACGATGGTCAGCGGCGCGGGAACCGGATCCGTCAGTACCGCATCCACGCATCCGGTCGTTGTCGAGGAGCAACCGAAGTTGATCGTGTACGTGAACTGCTGGCCCGCCGTGGCGGTCGTCACAGTGGCTGTCTTCGACAGGTTGAGCACACCCGTGCCGAGTTCAGCCGCATAGGCCGCCGGCGCAGCAACGGTCAGCCCACCGATGAGAGCGATACACAGAGCTGCGGCGATGGACGCCGGTGCTCGGAGCGGTGTGCGAGCCGCGTGACGACCTCGAGAGCGCAACACAATGGAACGGATTCGGGCAAGCAAAGGTATATCCCCCAAGAGCGCACCACCGAGCCAGAAAGCTCGGGAGCCATGAAAAAGCGCAGCAAAGTCACTGCGTTACTTCATGGATATCAATCGCAGGAGGCATCCCTGCTGGTTTTCACCCCGGGTTCACCCCGGCACTCAGGGTCACAATCACGGTGCCTGGACGCGTCGATACAGCTCTATTAGTCCTCGCGCTGGACCAAAAGATGACGGTCAAGGGCAACTGCTATTGCCTGGTCACGGTTCGAGACACCCAGCTTGCGGTAGACGCTCCTGAGCTGCGACTTGACCGTGTTTACCGAGACCACGAGTTCAGCGGCAATACGAGCGGCCGAGGAGTTACGCATCAGGCTCTGAAGCACGGCAAGCTCACGTTCGCTCAGTATCGCGTCGGCATCCGCGTCGGGGAGGATCGTGCGCTGGGGCAGTTCCGTAGTGGCAGCGTTGTAGCCCGCGTCGTCGAGGGCCGCAACGATTCGCAACCGATCCGCATGCGGCACGAGTACGAGCGGCACTCGCTGGCCAGAACGTTCAACTAGCGCGCCGAGCTGCTGGATGATCCCCTCTGACCGCGCACTCGCAGAGAAGCGAAGTAGTGCTGCTGCTTCGATGACCGCCGCCTCTGCTACCTCGCGCGCGGAACGAAGACTTCCCTGAACAGCACGGATTTCCGTCAGGGCCGCTCCATGGCGTCCCAGACTCAATTCCACTCTCGCCAGCGCAATATGGCGCTCAATTCCCTCGTCGGTATCCCGTCGCGCGATGACCCTGGCGGCATCCGGATTTCCGAGGGCTAACTGGATGAGCACGCGAGTGGGCGCGAGCATGGTGCGAGCGGCATCGGTTCGACCCTCGCTGCCGCGCATGACAACAAAGGACTCGAGTTCGGACAGTGCTTCGCCGGGACGACCGGCGAGCAGCTCCGTCATCGCCTCAGTGATCGCAATGGCAAGCCAATGCTCGATACTCCGCCTGTCGTGAACCATCGCGTCGAGGTGAGCACGGGCGGCATCCGTGTCGAAGCGCTCGAGCGCGATGATTGCTTCGGCGATTCGGTAGAAGGTTCCCGGGTACCAGGAGCGCTGCATATCGGTCCATCGGTCGTCCTGTGCCGATTGTGCGTGGGCAACCGCTTCGTAAATATCCCCTCGCACCGCGTGAATGCCCGCGAGCATGGCGAGATTCGCGAACCCACCCGAGTACCCATTCTCAGGGGGCTCCGCCAGACCTTTCTCGAATGCTTCCAACGCTTCGTCCACCTCGCCCGCGTAGTAGAGCGTGGTACCCACGTGGGCGTACAGGCGCGAGATCGCGCCGATCGATTCACGTTCATTGTCTGAAAGGTGGTCGAGAGCCGCAATAGCCGCGCGCGACGCGCGCTTCCCCAGCCGAGCGCGACCGATAAGCCGGAACGCGGCGCTCTCTGTCACCAAGATGAGCGCACGGTCCACCGCTCCGATGGAATGGTTTGACGCACGAGCGGCAACTGCGGCCGTAGCAAAGAGCGTGAAGGCCTTTGCGCGCTTGTGCGGCACAGTGTTGTACGCGATTCCCAACGCCATCGTCAGCAGCGGATGTTCACGCAGTGACGCGTGCGGAATTTTTGCGAGCGCATCGACGAGGCCACCGCCGAGTGCAAGCATCACGTGAAACCAGTCTTCGCGCAGCAGTGCCGTCGCTGCCTCGAAATCGCGATCCGCGATGGCCGCTTCGAGCCGACGCATGATCTCTTTGTCTACCTGCAGGCGGATATCGTCCGGGCTAACAGGCTCCGGGTCGCGTCCGTCATCAAAAGAGTGGTTCGTGTTCGCAGCGCGCTCAGGCACGGTTCCTCCGAGTGAGCAATGCAAGAATCTCCGGGCAGCTCGCTTTCTACGCTATCAGCAGCCGTCAGAGCTCCGAGCGGCTCACCGCGAGCCCGTTGCCGTCGTCCTGCAGCCCGACGAGCACTATGTCCCCGTCGACGACATCTCCGGAGAGCAGTGCACGCGCCAGTTTGTCGTCGATCTCGGTCTGCATGAGACGCCGCAGTGGGCGCGCGCCATAGATCGGGTCGTAGCCGCGTTCGGCCAGCCAGGTGCGGGCATCCGGGGTCACCGCAAGCTCAAGCCTGCGGCTTTCCAGACGACGCGACAGCCGGTCAATGTACAGCTCGACGATCTGACTGAGATCTTCGACCGAGAGCGGCGAGAAGATCACGATGTCGTCGAGCCGGTTCACAAATTCCGGCTTGAAGGTCTGGCGCACGAGGGCGTTGACCGCGGCCTCCCGCTCATCCTGGGTGAGCGACTGGTCCACCAGAAACTGGCTGCCGAGGTTAGAAGTGAGCACGAGGATAACGTTGCGAAAATCTACGGTGCGGCCCTGGCCATCCGTGAGTCTGCCGTCGTCGAGCACCTGCAGCAGCACGTCGAAGACCTCGGGGTGAGCCTTCTCCACCTCGTCCATGAGCACGACGGAGTA
>JBDTAD010000215.1:0-1845 GCA_039924815.1 Lacisediminihabitans sp. | reverse complement strand
CTCGCAGGATAGTTGCGCGGGAGCGTTAGAGCATGGTGGTGGCTGGGATGCCCATCAGTGCCATGAGACCAAGCACGAGCCCGAGCACCACGGCGAGAGCCACGATGACTGCGCCCCAGGTGAGTATTGGACGGTTTTCGAACCAGTACGCACTTCCCGGATACTCCTCGAAGAAAACTTGAGTGGTAACCGGGTTCAGCGATTCTTCCAGAGGAGCGCGCGTCGCGGCAGCGACTGCGCGCATGGCTGACGTTGTCCAGAATTCTCCTCGCATTCGCACCAGTCGTCGTCCGTCTGCGTCGCACAGGATGAGCTGCTCCGTGGTTTCCGTTGACGAACTTCGATAGGTAGTCACGAGAACGGCTGAGCTGATTCGTTGGAGCGGGGTAATTTTTACGCCGCCAAGAGCGCCTCGCTCGTGCGCCTCGGACGGCGTGATTCCAATGAAGGTTCTGCGGTAGATGCCGTAGCTTGCGATGGCACCACCGATCGTGACCAGGTGCACGACAAGCGCGATCGGCCAAGTTCCTTTCGGCGCACCGAGAAAGTACAGCGCACCGAAGAGCGGTAGCGACAGCAACACGTACGAGAGCACTCCGGTTCGAACCAGCGAACTGCGTGGGCTCACGCGAATGACATAGCGGTCTGTATCTATCGTGCTTGCCATGCGTCCCCCAACCCCCATACTGCGTCTTGGCCGTGTGGGCTGTATGGGACTCCCCGGTCCCCGCCCTGTTGCTTGTTGCACTCTACCTGCAGTGCGTGAGCGAGTGTCAAACTTGATCGCGGCTGAATCCAGTCAGGGACGCAGGCTCAGCGTGCCGACGCCTCACACGATCGGCAAATAGTGCGCTATTGTCGGTGCGCCCATCGGTTCCATGAGAAATCCACAGCCAATCGCCTGCGCGTTCCAACGCCTGGTGTGGGAGTTGTCACTTGCCGTGGCGCGGAACTTTGAGACCATCCATCAGGAGATCTAGAAGCCGTCCCGCCTGCGCCCCTTGATGGGGTTTGCCGGCGACACCAAAGATTCCCAGGAGGCTAGTGGCGACATCCTCCGCGCTGATGTCGGAACGGAGATGCCCAGTGCTGCGTCCTGCCTCGAGAATGCTATTGATCGCGTCGAGTAGTTGAGTACGAGTGTGGGCAACCACGATGTCGCCGGCGTCGATCATGGCGAGCAGTGTCTCCGTCATCCCGTGCTTAGTGGCCAACCAGCTGCCGAACAGGTCCATCCACTCCCGCAGCGCATCCGCGGGCGGGAGCTTCGCGATGAGCTCGCCAGCGCCAATGGTCAGTCGTTGGACCTGGTCGCCGTAGACCGCATCAACCAGCGATTCTTTGGTGGGAAAGTGACGATACAGGGTTGCAATCCCGACCCCGGCATCTCGGGCGATAGCTCGCATTGAGGGCTCAGCATCGGATGTCGAGAAGGCGCGTGTGGCCGCCCAGAGCACGGCATCGCGGTTGCGCGCGGAATCTGCGCGCACGGTATGGGTCTCGGTACTAATCAAACGGATCACGCTCCATTTATGTTACTCTAGCCCATACACAAACGGAGCATGTTCCGCCTGTCAGAAACGTTCGAGGAGATCCCATGACAACCAGTGAAACGATGCGCACCTTGCGGTTCCATGAAAACGGAGAACCCGCGGATGTCCTTCGCCTCGACACCGTGCCGATCCCTGAGCCAGGGCAGGGCCGCATCCTCATCAAGGTCTATGCGAGCGGGTTGGCACCAGCCGACTGGGCGCTCTGTCGCGGGCTGTTTCCGGGGACGCTTCCACGCGGCATCGGCATCGACGTCTCTGGCACGGTCGAGGCCGTCGGGGAGGGAGTGACGGA
>JBDTAD010000214.1:0-2195 GCA_039924815.1 Lacisediminihabitans sp. | reverse complement strand
CTCCCGCGCTACGCCCAGCCGTGCGCCGGCTCGTCTCTGCACAATCGGGCGGAATACCCGTGCTCTCCTATCAAGAGGTAACCTCGTCAAACGCACAGATTGAGACCGTGGGGGTGGTTCGTGTCGCCGCGATTGCTGCAGCTTGATGGGGCGTCGCTCGAGGAGTTGAAGGCCAAGGTGCTCGCAGAGCACGGCACTCGCGCTCGGGTCGTTTCTGTCGAGACGGTAACGACCGGCGGGATCGGCGGATTCTTCGGACACCGCCACTACGAGATCACGGTCGAGGTGCAGGATGACGCGGACAAGCCGCTTCACTACGGCCAGGTTCACGATGCCCCTCCCGCGCAGAAGCCTTCCGCGCCGCAGCAACCGGCTGCCGCTCGACCCGCCCCAGCCCAACCTGCTGCCGCTCGCCCTGCTCCCGCAAAGCCCGCATCCCCCCTGAAGACCGGGCTGGATGCTTTGCTCGACGATGCAGATGGCGAAGACACGGTCAGCTATCAGAAACCCGCCGACGGATTTCCCGTATCGACTTCGTCGAGGGAGTTCGCCAACATTCTGGATGAGTTGGAATCGGTCACGGCCACCCGCACCCCCAACGAACCGTCTAAGCCATTGCCAGTGCCAACTCTGCTCGCGTCCCAGGGCGACCTCGTTGCCATTATCGGACTCGGCCGGGATGCTCTCCCGGTAGCGAAAGCAATGGCCGCGGCCGTCGGCAGGGCCGAGGTTGCCACCTCAGGCACCCTAGAGGCAACAGGACTTGCACGCGTCGCGGATCGGCGTGACGCCCTCCTCGCCCGCGCCCGCGGTGTCGAACGCCGGGAAACCTTATTCGTTGCCGTGGGCATTACCAGCGGCGGAGTGCACGCCTCGTCACAAGCCACAGCCATCGCGCAGTTGCGCGCAGACCAGATCTGGATAGTTGCCGACGCCTCCCGCAAACCAGAAGATACGGCTCGCTGGCTGCGCAAGGTCGCCAACGTCGTGCAGGTGGATGCTGTAGTCGGCATCCAGCGCGACGAAACAATGACGCCAGAAACGATCATGACTCTGGGCCTGCCTGTGACGTGGGAATACGGCAGTTAGATAGGCTGACCGAGTGCTGGTGTTGACGCGTAAGGCTGGGGAGCGGGTGCTCATTGGCGACGACATCGTGATTACCATCCTCGACACCCGCGGCGATGGCATCCGCATCGGCATCGAGGCCCCTCGCGGCGTTAATATCCAGCGTGACGAAATCGTGCGCGCGGTCAGCGAGGCGAACGTAGAGGCGACCCACGTGGCGAACGACGCGGAGGCCCGATTGAAGGCCGCGCTGGGACTCGCGCCAACGCCGTCTGCCGCCTCCGATACCAGCACTGCACCGACGCCTGTCGCGGCGAAGCCGCTTCCCGGCGCCCCCAAGCCTGGATCCCCCGCGGCTCACTAATCGACCGCGAACGACGTTGACCATGCGGCACGAGCTGACCAGGCGTTTTCTGCGCGGCCTCAATATTTCTGTCACCGACAACGCGAAGGAGTAGGAATTATGCGCCGGGTTATCGTCTGCATCATTCTGGGAGCCATCGTTACCGTGGCTGGTGCTGTTCTTATCCTGATCCCGAGTCCAACAGCCAGCTTCGGATGGTTCGCGTACGTACCGCTCAGTGACGCCGTCTTTACGCCCGCGTCGGCTCTCTTGGCGCCCGTGCACCAGGCCGGGCTCCTCGTCGGCGTGATCGGTGCACTGCTCTTAGCTTTCGGCGTTGGCTGGTGGTTCGGACAACGCACCCAAGCCACGAGCAACTGACCGGCTACCTCCGCACACGGCCGGTCACTCGCGATGCCGCGCAGACAGTGGCAGAGCATCCGTTGGACGGCGATGCCCCGTTGCCACTGCCTGAGCGCGCATTCACGAGCGGCATGCTGCGGGATGCGTTATTCGACGCGTACCTTCGAGTGCGTGGGTTCGACGGCGAGAGCGGGCTGCGGGAATCGCCTCGTGACCACAGCCAGGAGGATGCAGACCACGAGGCTGGCGACTCCGATGATGCCGATAGCCACGTCTAGCGTGCCGGTCGCTGCGGTCAGCGCGAGCACAAGGAGCGGAGTGACGAATTCACCCAGAAAGAGCGCACTCGTGAAGAGGCCAGCACCACGACCGCGCTGAGCGTAGTCGAGGCGCGAGATCGCCCAGGTGACCAGGGTAGGTA
>JBDTAD010000213.1:0-1800 GCA_039924815.1 Lacisediminihabitans sp. | reverse complement strand
CCGCCCCACTCCAGGGCGGACCAGATCACCTTGAGGTAGTCCTCCGCGGTGCTCGAGATCAGCTGCATCTGCTTACTCCTGCCCTGTGAAGATCAAATACAGCAGCAGCAAGTTCAGCAGCACAATCGCCACGGTCACCAGCACTGACGCAACGACGAGGGGAATCCGGTTGGTAAATGCACCCATCACGCGGGTTCTGCTGGTGAACCAGACCAAGGGAATGAGCGCGAAGGGAATTCCGATAGAGAGAAACACCTGGCTCAGCACAAGGGCGCGCGTCGGGTCGAATCCGATGGCGAGGAGGGTGAGCGCCGGGATCGCGGTGATCGCACGCCTGGCCAGAAGTGGGATGCGAAAGTGCAGCAGGCCATCCATGATCGTTGCGCCCGCATAACACCCCACCGAAGTGGAGGCCAGCCCGGATGCCAGCAGTCCGATCCCGAAGATCACGCCGATGACCGGCCCGAGCGCCACTTCGATCGCATGGTGCGCGCCCTCAATCGTGTCAGTTCCCGCGACACCGGGCAGTGATGCCGCCGCGAGCAACAGCATGGCAATGTTCACCGTTCCGGCGACGACGAGGGCGACGATGACATCGAGCTTGGTGGCCTTCAGCAGTCGACGGATTCGTTCTGGCTCAATATTCACGCCGTGTCGATCTCGCGCCAACGACGAATGTAAGTAGATGGCGTGAGGCATGACTGTGGCACCCAGCATGCTGGCGGCGAGCAACACCGTGCGCACTCCATCGAACCGGGGCACGATACCGGCCGCAGTTTCTGCCCAGCTCACGGGGCTCACCACCAGACCAGCCACAAACCCCACCGTGATGATCGCGAGCAAGGCCATCACGACGAATTCAAAGGGACGCTGCCCCCGACGGGACTGCACGGTGAGGATGATCATAGAAATGACGGCCACGATGAGGCCGCCTAAGAGGAGGGGAACATTGAAGAGGATCTGCAGCGCGATCGCGCCCCCGATGACTTCGGCTAGGTCCGTGGCTGCCGCGACGAGTTCGGCCTGGGCCCAATAGAACAGTCGAGCTGCCCGCGGCATCCGCTCGCCGAGCATCTCGGGCAGGCTTTTGCCGGTGACCAGCCCAAGTTTGGCCGAGAGGTACTGGATGATCACGGCCATAACGTTCGCTGCGATGAGCACCCAGACCAGCAAATAGCCATATTCGGCCCCAGCTGACAGGTTCGCTGCGACGTTGCCGGGGTCGACGTAGGCAATTGCCGCGACGAAGGCGGGCCCGAGCAACCAGAGCAATCGCCGTTCGGGCGCGGCCGCGGCGCGTATGCCGCCCGGCTTTATCGCCGTCATTACTCGCCCTTCAGAATGTTAACCGAGGCTAACATGCTTGACGGACGAGAGCGACTATGCGACGGAGAGGGGCCAGAGAATCGCAGTGGCGACGGCAAGAACGACCACCGAACCGACGAGACTCGCGGTCATCCGATTCACCAGACCCTCTTTCTGAACCACCGCGAGCTGGATGCCGAAAGCGATGAAGATTGACCCCGCCAGCACCATGGGCAGCCAGGTGAGGTAATCGTGTACGGGTGAAAACAACCCGACGAGTACGGCGCCGACCACAGCGAACAGCCAGACGGGGATCACAGTCAGTTGCCAACGCACCCCCCTATCTTGACATCACACTGCGCGGATTTGCCCTAGTAGACTTCAGCTCTGGCGTTTGGAGGCCTCTGTGGCGCAGCTGCTGATCCTGACACCCGCAGTTGACAACGACGTTCTGCCGGCGCTCGCACTGCTCAGTCATCGCGTGCGCCAAATTCC